>JAHJAY010000035.1 GCA_018813815.1 Patescibacteria group bacterium
GCTTAAGCAGCAAATCTCTTTTCTGCGCTGGTACTTTACTTTCAGCCGGGTTAAAAACAAAGATGATCTTAAGAAATTATGGGACTGCTGGAAGAAGCGGCTATAACTTCGTTTACCAATACATTTCCTTACTTAAACTAATTATTTCGACTTTGAAGAATGAATAAAATGGTCCAAACAATTAACAATATTATTACAGTTAAAAATCTAACTAAGAATTTTAATGGTTTTACTGCTGTTAAAGCAATTGATTTTAAGGTAAAAAAGGGCGAGATTTTTGCTTTTTTAGGACCTAATGGAGCAGGGAAGACTACCACTATTAAAATGTTAACCACCCTGCTTAGGCCAACCAGTGGGAAAATGCGTATCAATGGTTTTGACCCTTTGTCAGAAAAGAATCAAGTAAGGCAATCTTTTGGGATTGTGTTTCAGGATCAGAGCCTGGATGATGAACTGACTGCTTGGGAAAACATGGATTTTCATGGGGTTTTATATAAGTTGCCTAAAGAAATAAGGCATCAGCGAATCAAGGGGTTATTGCAGATAGTTGAATTATGGGAGCGACGCGCTGATTTAGTTAAAACTTTTTCCGGCGGCATGAAGCGCCGCTTGGAAATTGCCCGCGGACTTCTGCATCATCCGCGAATTCTTTTTCTTGATGAACCTACTCTGGGGTTGGATCCTCAAACACGAAATAAAATCTGGAATTATATTCAAAGATTAAATCAAAAAAAACAGACTACAATATTTTTTACCACTCACTATATGGAGGAGGCGGAGAAAATGGCCCAAACGATTGCCATTATTGACCACGGCAAGATTATTATTCAAGGCAGCGTGGCTGAGTTGAAGCAAAAAACTAAGACTGATTCTTTAGAAAGCGCTTTTATTGCTTTAACCGGTCAGGCAATTCGTCATGAAGCCGCTGATCCCTTAGATAAAATGAGATTGTTTAAGAACAGAAGGGTGTTTAGGAGATAAAAAGATGAGCACGATTTATATCCTTTGGCTCAGGCAATTAAAACGCTATTGGCGTTCAAAGCCGAGAATTATTGGCTCTTTAGGTCAGCCAATTCTGTTTTTACTGGCTTTGGGTTTTGGAATGGGACCAATGTTTGCCAAAGCCGGCGGCGGGAGCTATATTGATTTTTTAGCGCCTGGCGTGATGGCTCAGGCAATTGTGTTTATGGCAATTTTTTCCGGGGTAGAGCTGATTTGGGATCGCCAGTTTGGATTTTTAAAAGAAACTTTAGTGGCTCCGGTTTCTCGCCTTAATATCATAATTGGCCGGATTTTGGGTGGATCTACAATTGCCACTTTGCAAGGAATGATTGTATTATTATTAACCCTGTTGATCGGATTCCGGCCAACAAATTTTTTAGCTTTGCCAATGGCAGTAGTGGTGATGTTTTTAATCTCGCTTTTGTATACTGCTTTGGGAACGGCCATTGCCGCAAATTTAAAAGACTTTCATGGTTTTCAACTGATTATGAATTTTTTAGTGATGCCTAGTTTTTTCTTATCCGGCGCTTTGTTCCCAATTCAAAATGCGCCCGCTTCATTGCAATTAATTTCCCAAGTTAATCCTTTGACTTATGGAGTTGACGCTTTAAGGGCAGTTTTAGTCGGCACTGCGCATTTTGGTTTGGCTCAAGACATTTTTATCCTGACGGTAATAGCGGCCGGGTTATTGATAATTGGCAGTTGGCTTTTTTCCAGAATTCAGGTCTAACGATTTAAACTAAATTTACAAACATAAACAGATTAGATATAATAATTTTAAGGAGGTGATATAAAAATGAAAATTAAAATTGGACTTATAATTTTAATTGGGTTTTTATTGGTTGTACCGACTGCATTGGCGCAGGGACAGGGAAATGGACTTCAACAAAGAGTTCAAGATCCTGCTGTTCATGAAAGCGTAGCGGTTCTGCCATCGGGCAATCAAGTTCAAAACCAAAATCAGCTTCAAACCAAAAATCAAGGAGACGAGACTCAGCTGCAAATTGCCAGTCAACACATGGAGCAATTAATGGCAATGGAGGAATGGGGAGGAGAGGTTGGTGTTCAAGTTAAAACTCTTGCCCAAGAACAAGTTCAGGCCCAAAGTCAGATTCAACAGCAATTAAACAGGCTGGAAGTTAAAACCGGTTTTATGAAAAAACTGTTTGGTCCTGACTATAAAGCGATTAAAAATCTGAAGCAGCAAATGGAGCAGAATCAAAACAGAATTCAACAATTGCAACAACTGCAAACTCAACTCCAAAATCAAGCTGAAGAAACACAATTGCAATTAGCCACTCAAGCATTAGTTAATCAAAATATGGCCCTACAAGAACAAGTTCAGGCAGAAGAACAGGTGGGTAGTGTTTTTGGTTGGTTAATGAGGCTGTTTAATTAATAAAAATTAACAGCTAGCTTGAGGGGTAAAGAGCTATCAGCCCAAGTGCAAAAAATATTGATTGTTTTTTTTAAAGAAAACTGCTAAAATAACCGCTATTATGGGAAAAGTTTCTAGTAAAAGACGATCGATGGTTTTACACCAGAAACGTCAACGCCGGGATAAGTTGAAAAAACTGCGTCAGGCATATCAGGCGGCTAAATCAGAGACAGAAAAAGAACGCCTATTAATCAAGGTTAATAAAATTGCCCCCTGGTTATCTAAGGAAGAATTTATTGCCGCCATTAAACCGCTTGCCAAGCCGTTGGTTTCTTGAGGAGCGCCTCTTGACAAACCTGGGTAATCTCCTCTAAGCTAACAGAGAAAGATTAAAAATTTAATCTGTCCTTCAAGGGAGGTGAATAAATTAATGGCTTATTCTTATACTAATTCCAAAAAAGTTACCTATTATCTTCACTATAAAGATGTTACTCTGCGTGGTGGTCGGAAACAGCGGATTTACTTTTTTGCCCGAGATGAAAGAGATGGTTCACTTGATGCTGTTCCCGCTGGCTACAAAGTGATGGAAACTCAGAGAACCGGTATGCCGGTTTTAAAGAAAGCTTAAACTTTTTAAGTTAAAGTTTTAAAGAAAGTATCTCGATACTATTTCGAGATACTTTTTATTGTATGCTGATAAAGTTTTTCCATTTGAGAAAAACTTTTTTTAATGTCATGCTGAAGTGCTGTTTGACGCGCGGCCAGAGACATTTTTTTTCTGGCTTCAGGATTATTCAGCAATGACTGTATTGCTTTGGCTAGGGAAGCCGCCTGGGGTTTTACCAGTAAACCATTAATGGTATCTTTGATTAGAATTTTTTGTCCAATAGTGTTAGTGGTAATAACGGGTAAGCCGGAAGCAAGGGTTTCCAGGGAGGTTAAACTTTGATTTTCAATAATTGATGGATTGATCAAAGCAAAACAGCTGGCATATATTTGCGCTAGAATCGGATTGTCATGGTTGATTTTTCCCGTAAAAACAATGGTTTTATTCAACCCCAGTTTACTGGTTAATTGTTTTAATTTTTTTTCCTGAGCACCGCTGCCTACAATCAGTAATTGTTTGTGGGGCTTACGGGTTGTTGCCGCAAAAGCTTTAATTAATAAATTAAGGTTTTTATCATTTTCCAGCCGGCCGCTGAATAGAAAAGTTGGAATTTCAGGCTTAAGTTTAAACCGGCTGAGCACTTGAGGATTTTTTTTCTTGGGGTGAAAGCGGCTGAGATCAACCCCATTGGAAATTGTTACTACCGGTACTTTAAGTCCTGAGTTTTTTAGCTGTTGGGTAATTAAAGGATTAGGAACAGTAACAACCTGGCATTTATTATAAATTGTACCAATTTTTGTTAAAATGGCCTTTTTAGTGGCAATTGATTTATTTAACTGAGATGTTAACCGGCTTTTACTTAATAAATATTCCGGAGTGAAATGATGAGTAATGATAATCGGGGCAGAACTGTTTTTAGCACCGCTAAAGGGTTTTAATAAAAGAGAGCTTGGATCCTGTAAATGAATAATATCCGGCTGAAAATTATTAATAATGGTTTCAATCTGTTTTTTTGGTGCTTGCACCACATACCAAAGATTTTTTCGGCTGATTTTAAGGGCTTGGAGATAGTGGATAGTTAGCCCGGGTTTTTTTTCAGCATAGCCCTTACCTTTAAAAGAGGTGGTAATTACTGCAACCGAGTGTTTTTTCCGGGCAAAATACTCTGCCAGTTGTTGAGCAACAATGCTGACTCCGCAAATATACGGCGGGTAAACAGCAGTGAAATAAACAATTTTCATAAATCAATTATGTCAGCGATTTTATGGTAAAGTATTTTTAATTTTAGCGGCAGCTGGCTTTTTTTCCTGGGTTTGTCATAGAACCTTCCGCCCAGCATCGGATATTCAGCTAATGGTTCTTGAGCATAACCCTGAAGCAAGCGCATTGCTCCGGTTTTAGTCAGTTTTTGCAGGAGTTTGAGCTTACCTTCTTTTCTCAGGCGTCGAAAGGAATAGGCGTATTTAGGGTCTTTAAAAAGCTGAAAACGCCCGCCTTGTTTGAAAGCCCTGATGGAAAATTCCCGGTCTTCAGCATAAACAATTGATTCATCAAAGCCGCCGATTTTGCTAAAAAAAGCTTTTTTACAGCCGATTAAAGCTCCTAGAGCCATGGGGGCATCAATGATTTTATCTTGAATTTCACTTGATAAATTTAAAAGGCTGGCTACAGTTTTGTCCTGGGGCTTGGTTGAATCCGGATCCAAATAACAGGTAAATAGCTGCGGTTTGTTCAATTCCAGGCGGTATTTTATTCCCAATAAAAAGTATGGCGGCAATTGATTATCCGCATCCATAAAAATTAAAATTTTACCCCGGGCTTTTTTGGCGCCTAAATTACGCTGATGGGCTACATTCCTTTGCCGGCTATTTATAATAGTTAAGCAGGGAAGTTGGCGGGTTAACTTTTTCGCTTGGGAAATAGTTTTATCGTTTGAATGAGCGTCAACCACAATAACTTCAAAATCACAGTAGCTTTGCCGGGCCAAATCAGCCAGTAGGCGAGGCAGACATTCTTCTTCATTAAGCGTCGGAATAACAATTGAAAAAAATGGCGTTGATTTTGTCATGGTTTTGTTATTATAAACTATAGACTTTCATTCAAGAAGGCCTTATAGTGGGAAAGTATGCAATTTATTAAAAATGTCGCTTTTTTTGGCTTTGCTGATACTAAGCCGGGCGAGCGTCTTTATGATCAGGCCTTTAAAGTCGCTCAAACTTTGGCTAAAAAGGGTTACGTAATTGTTAATGGCGGCGGTCCTGGGGTGATGGCGGCCTCAACTGCCGGGGCAGAGTCAGTTGGGGGTGAAACTTTATCAGTGACTTTTTATCCTAAAGATGCTCCGGGATTTGAGGGACGCTATCCAAAAAACATTACCGACAAGGAGATTAAAACCGGTAATTATATTGAACGCATGTTTAAGCTTTTTGAGCATGGCGATATTTATATTATTTTTAAAGGGGGCACGGGGACATTGTCTGAATTTGCCACTGCTTGGTGTTTGAGCCGGCTTTATTATGGTTCCCATAAGCCGTTCATTCTTTATGGCGATCATTGGAAAAAATTAATCAGGGTTTTTAAAGAAAACATGCTTTTACGGGGTGAAGAAAACAAAATTTTTAAGATTGTTGATTCGACTAAAGAAGTTCTGGAGGCAATTGATGTTTTTGAGGATAATTTCGAAAAACGTTTAAAAAAATATTTAGGCAACAAAGACGAACGGGCTTTTATGGAGGGAGGCTTGCGGTGATTTTTTTAGCAGCTGATGCTAGGGGTTTTGATTTAAAAGAAAAAATCAAAGTTTGGCTTAAAGATTGGGGTCAAGATTATCAAGATTTGGGAGCGGCAACCATTAAGCCGGGTGATGATTTTCCTGACTATGCTTTTCCCTTGGCTGAGGCAGTAGTTGAAAACCAAGCCTTAGGTATTGTTATTTGCGGCACCGGTAATGGTATGGTGATGGCAGTTAATAAGGTTAAAGGTGCCAGGGGAGGTTTAGGGATTAACCCCGAACAAGTCGCCTGGTCAAAAAAAGCTGATTTTATGAATATTTTAGCCTTAGCGGTTAGGTTTACTAATGAAGTGGAAGCTAAGGCGATGGTTAAGGTTTTTTTAGAAACTGATTTTGTTAATGAACCGCGTTATCAGCGGCGTTTTGATAAAATAAAAAAATATGAAGAAAGGAGCTTAAAATGATTCGGGTTGGCATTAATGGCTTTGGCCGCATGGGCCGTTTGTTTTTAAGGCGGGCTTTAGAAGAAAAAGCCGGTTTTAAAGTTGTGGCGGTTAATACTTCGGGCCGGATGGAAATAGCGGGCTGGGCGCAGCTTTTTGAATATGATACGGTTTATCATCGCTATGCCGGCGAAATGAAGACTGATGATAAAGCAATGATTATTGACGGTCAAAAAATTGCGGTTTTGGCTGAAAGGAATCCTCAACAAATTCCTTGGGGCGATTATGGCGTTGAATTAGTAGTGGAAGCGACCGGCGCTTTCCGTAAAGAATCAGAACTGCGCTGGCATCTCCGGGATACGGTTAAGCGAGTTTTGCTTACAGCGCCGGCGAAAGAGGGGCAAGTGCCAATGTATTTATTAGGTATTAATGATGATCATTTGGGCGAGGCTGAAATTTGGAGCAACGCTTCTTGCACCACTAACTGTGTAGCACCGGTTACTCAGGTAATTCAGCGGAGTTTTAAAATTCTTAAATCAATGATGACAACAGTTCATGCGGTTACTTCAGATCAGAGGTTGTTGGATAATTCCCACAAAGATTTGCGGCGGGCTCGTGCCGGCGCTTGGAATATTGTGCCCACCAGCACTGGGGCGGCTCAGGCTACCGGAGCAGTAATTCCTGAGGTTAAAGGGATTTTTACCGGTTTATGTATGCGGGTTCCGGTGCCGACAGGCAGTGTGTGTGATTTTACTTTTTTAGTTAAGCGAAAAACTACTAAAAGCGAGGTTAATAAGGCGTTTGTTGAAGCCAGTAAAAGCCCGGGCTACCTGGGTATTTTAACTGTCAGCCAAGCACCGTTGGTTTCCAGTGATGTGATTGGCAGTTCTGCTTCAGCCATTGTTGATTTATCATTAACTCAAGTGGTTGTTGATGATTTGGTTAAAGTCATAGCTTGGTATGATAATGAATGGGGTTATGTTTGCCGTTTGGTTGATCAGATAGAGTTAGTGGCTAAAAAGCTCAAACAGGAATGATACTTAATAACAAAGTTTTAATTGTGCCAACTATTTTAGTGGCCAATAAGGCAGAGGTTGTCGTTAAATTAAAACAGCTTCAAGGAGTAGTTAAAAGAGTTCAGTTGGACATAGCTGACGGCCGGTTTGCTCCGGTTAAGACCGTTGAGCTTCAAGAGCTTCAGGGTGAGGCTTTATTAACAACATTTGAACTTGAAGCCCACTTAATGGTTAAAGAACCAATTGGCTGGTTGAGCCAATGTAAACAGCTGGGAGTGAAAATCGCTGTTGGCCATATTGAAAGAATGAGCAGTCAACAACGTTTTGTTGAGGAAGCCAGAGATTTAGGCATGGCCGCTGGTTTAGGTTTAAACTTGGAGACTGATATTGAAGAAGTTGAATCGGGTTTATTAAGTACGGTTAAAGAAATTGTTTTATTGGCTAATAAGCCGGGCTATGGAGGCCAGTCATTTGATCACCAGGTACTGGAAAAAATTGAACGCGTTCGTTATTTAACTGGTGGAGTAGCGGAGATTTGTGTTGACATTGGTATTAATGAACAAACAGCGCCGTTAGCGGTTAAGGCTGGCGCTAATGTGCTGGCAGTGGGTAGTTTTTTATGGCAAGATAATCCTAAGGTTCAAATTGATAAATTAAAAGAGGCAATTAATGAAATTTGATGTTATTTGTTTTGGTTCGGCTTTTGCGGATGTATTCTTAAAATCTGACGAGTTTAAAACCGTACGTTCCCCTCGAGTAAAAACCGGCGTGGCCATGTGCGGAATAATGGGTGGCAAGCTGGCTGTTGATGAATTGGTGATGACTACCGGCGGCTGCGCGACTAATGCGGCGGTCTCCTTTGAGCGCAAAGGTCTTCAAGCGGCTTGTATTGCTTGTGTTGGTAATGATTTTTGGGGTCAATTTATTAAGCGGGAGTTAAAAAATGAAGGCGTTAGCTTAATACATTTACAAACTGATAAAAGCCGTCAAACCAGCTGTTCCACGATTTTAGTCAACCAGCAAGGTAGGAGAGTGGCTTTAGTTTATCGTAATGCCAGTAATCAGCTTGCTTGGCAAAAAGTCAAATGGCAGAGTTTAAATAGTCGTTGGTTTTATGTTGGTTCTTTAGGAGGAGATTTAGCGTTATTAACCAAAATTGTCCGGACTGCTCAAGATAAAAAAGTTAAAATCGCTTTTAATCCGGGTTCAAATGAAATTAAAAGCAGGGATCAGCTGGTGCCTTTTTTAAAGCAAGTTGAAGTTTTACTGCTAAATACAGTTGAAGCGGCCCAGTTAACTGGGATTAAAATTAGTCAAAAAACCGCCATGTTTAAAAAACTCAGAAAAATGGGACCTAAAGTTATTGCTTTAACTCAGGGCTCTCAGGGTGCGTGGCTGAGCTTTGGGAAAAAGGTTTATAAAGCACCGGTATTTAAAGTTAAGACAATGGAAGAAACCGGTGCTGGTGATGCTTTTGGTAGTGGTTTGGTGGCTGGTTTGGCTTTGGGATTAAAACCCAAAGATGCTATTAAGCTGGCTATGGCTAATTCTGCTTCAGTCGTGGCTCAAGTCGGTTCTAAAGCCGGTTTGTTGTGGCAGGATGAAGTTAAAGCTTGGCTCAAAAAACCGCTGACAATAAGATGATGAGAAATTAGTTATGTCCAAAGATTTTGTGTTTAAACTCAGAAAAGAAAAACCGGACAAGCGTATTAAAACTTCGCCGCGCGAGCGCCTGGTGATTGCGGTTTTATTTGTGTTCACTGTGATTTTATCTCTGTTTTTTTGGCTGAAAGTTGAGTTAAAATATTGGTGGCAAAATTGGCGCCAGCCCACTACTTACCATTTTGAACGCTAGTTCAAGTTTACTCCCACTTTTACTTTAACAAAGATATAACACGTGTTATATCCGGAGCCAAGTGTAAATCAGTTAGTATGACTGACTCCTTCTAGAATTTGATCACGCTGAACTTGATTATTTTGGGCTTGAGCCATTTGGATTTGTTCGGCCGTGCAATGAGTGGTTGGTTCAGTGCCGCTAATAAACAGTTCGGTTTTCGTTGGACAGCCGGCGCAGGGAAGCAGGCCGTTTAACTGACAAATTTCTACAGGAATTAGATTTTTAGGCTCAATAAAGCGATGGGGAATTTTATTGGTTAATAATAAGTTCATAGTCCGGTTCCAAATTGGTGAAGCGCCGGTAATGCCTGAGGCTACTTCTGACATGGATGTATTATCGTTATTGCCGACCCAAACACTGACTAAATAATCACTGGTATAACCAATGGTCCAATTATCTCTTTTATTATTAGTGGTTCCGGTTTTGACGGCGACTTGATGATCAGGAATATATAAGTCGGAGTTAGCGCCAAAAGCCGGTGTTCGGGCCGCATTATCAGCTAAAATGTCGGTTAATATGTAGGCGATTTGCGGCGAAAGAACTTTGGTATTTTCTAAAGCAAAAAACGGTTTTTCCATAGTTTTACCTTTGGCGTTTTTTACTTCAATAATCGGATGCAGATCAACTTTAAAGCCTAAATTAGCCAGGCTGCCGTAAGCAACCGCTAAATCAACCATTTTTACTTCAGCGCCACCAAGGGTCAGAGATAAACCATAACGTTCTGGTTGAGTCCAGGTAGTAATGCCCATTTTCTGACCCTGACTGATCATTTTATCAACGCCATAAGAGTACAGTACTTTAACTGCCGGTACATTATAAGAATTTGCCAAAGCGCTTCTTAAAGAAATCGCGCCATGAAAACGGCCATCGTAGTTTTGAGGGGAGTATGGCGGCGAACCCGGATAATTATAAGTGATGGGTGTATCAGCCAGAATCGTTGCCGGCGTATAACCATTAGCCAAGGCAACTGCATAATTAATCGGTTTAATGGCGGAGCCGGCCTGACGCGGCCGCAGAGTGACATTAACATTGCCGTCATTAGCTACGTCAAAATAATCTTTAGAGCCGACCATGGCAAGAATTTCCCCGGTTTGAGGATTAGTGATTAAAACCGCGCCGTTGCCGATTTGATAATGCGTTACTTTAGCTAGTTCTTGCTGAATAATAGTTTCCGCTTGTTGTTGTAATTTTAAGTCCAATGAAGTGATAACTTGAAGACCACCTTGTTCAACGGTTTTAATGCCATATTTTTTAGCTAATAAATTTTTAATATACATTACAAAATGAGGCGCTTGAATTTGATTTTTTAAAGGCACAAACTCCAGTGTTGTTTTTTCGGCCTGCTTAGCTGTTGCTTGATCAAGATAGTTTTCTTCAACCATGCGATTCAGTACAAAACGCTGTCGATCTTTGGTTAATTCCGGATGCGCGCCGCTGGGAGAAAAAATGGTCGGAGCCGCCGGCAGGCCGGCCAATAAAGCCGCCTCGCTTAAATTAATTTGCGTGATTGATTTGCCAAAATAAGTTTGGGCCGCTTCTTCAGCGCCATAAGCCATCCCGCCATAGGGAATTTCATTAAAATACATTTGCAAAATTTCATCTTTATTAAAATAATATTCAGTCATGATTGAGAGCACAAGCTCTTTTAGTTTTCGTTGCATCGTTTGCTCTGAAGATAAAAGCGCATTTTTAACTAACTGCTGAGTAATGGTTGAACCGCCCTGAACGCTTTGTTTTAAGAGCAGATTTTTTAAAGAGCGGAAAATACCCTTTAGGGAAAAACCATTGTGTTGGTAAAAGTCAGCATCTTCAGCCGCCAAGGTGGCTTGAATAAAATAAGCAGGCAATTCTGACAGTTGAACCAAAGTCCGGTTTTCGTCATGGTAGATGCGATAAAGTAATTGGCCGTGGCGGTCGTAAATCTTGGTGGTTAAAATTTGTTCCTGGGTAACCAGAGTTTTTGGATTCGGCAAGCCATCAAGTACATAAAAGTAAAAACCGGCGGTAAGAGTCACAAGCAATAATAAAACCAATAAGCGTTTTTTAAGTTTGCCTGACCAGGTAAAACGAATTGAGAGCCGTGGTAGTTGAAGACTTTTGAATGATGGCAGCCTGATGACTTTAATTAAATGAAGCGGGGCTTTAATTAAATAAATTAAAACTTTGAATAAGAAAAAAACGGTTTGGTAAGTGAAACGACCAATGATTTCCAAAGCCAAGCCGAAGTTTTCTACTGTCCTAGAAATCATTAAGCTTATTTTAACCTATTATTAAAGTTTATAAAAGTACAATTTGTTATAATGAATGCTAAAATGAATGTTAAGGAGGAAATTATGGAAAACACTTTAGCTTTACAACTTTCTCATGCAACTGAATTAGCCGCGATGGCCGCCGCCCGAGCCGCCGGTTTTGGTAATAAAAAAGGCGCTGATGGTGCCGCAGTGGCCGCGATGCGCCAATTTTTTAATCAGGTTGATTTTAATGGCCGGGTAGTAATTGGCGAAGGAGAGCGGGATGAGGCACCCATGCTTTATATTGGTGAAAAACTCGGCACCGGTAAAGGTCAGGCGGTTGATATTGCCGTTGATCCATTGGAAAACACCAATGCGACCGCCGTTTTGGGTTCGCGGGCAATTGCGGTTTTAGCCGCTTCGGAAAAAGGCGGCTTATTCCATGCTCCGGATATGTATATGAATAAATTAATTGTTGGTCCGGAAGCTGTCGGTCAGGTTAGCCTTGATGATCCGGTAAAAAAAACCCTGCGAATAGTGGCTAAATCTTTAGACAGAGAGGTTCGTGATTTGGTAGTGGTGGTTCTAGATAGGGATCGGCATGAAGAATTAATTGCCGATATTCGTCAGGCCGGAGCGCGGGTTAAATTAATTCCTGATGGAGATCTTTTACCCGGTATTTCCGTGGCAATGCGCGGCAGTGGAATTCATGCAGTTATGGGAATTGGTGCCGCACCGGAGGGTGTGATGAGTGCCGCCGGACTCCGCTGTCTTAAAGGTGAAATGCAGGCCCGCTTTTGGCCTAAAAATAAAGAAGAAGAAACGCGTTTGAAAAAAATGGGCGGTGACTCCAAGCGGATTTATCGGACTGAAGATTTGGCTTCGGGCAAGGAGATTGTTTTCTGTGCTACCGGAGTGACTGATGGCGATATTTTAAAAGGAGTCAGGTTTTTTGGCGGCGGCGCCCGAACCCAATCTTTAATGATGAATAATGTTTCCCACAAAATTCGTTTTACTGATACGACTCATGTATTTGATAAAAAACAAATAGAGTATCGACTATAATAAAGGAGGAATGATGGATTATAAACAACTGGATCAATTGGCCTGGCAAGCTGTTTTTGGCAGTGACTCGGAAAAAAACAAGGCCTATGTGACACTCTGGAATTTGGCTCAAAAACACGGTCTCCGGCCAGCTTCGATTAATAATCTTTATTTGGCTCGAGGTAGAGGTGAACTGCCTTTAGATTTTACTGTGCCGGCAATTAACTTGCGCGGTATGGTTTATGACATGGGTCGGGCGCTTTTCCAGACGGCGGTAAAGCAAAAAGTGGGCGCTTTGATTGTAGAGCTGGCTCGTTCAGAAATGGGTTATACGGCTCAGCCGCCTCAGGAATACGTGGCGGTTATTTTAGCGGCCGCTTTACGGGAGAATTTTACTGGTTCGGTGTTCATTCAGGGCGACCATTTTCAGCTAAAGCTGGGGGATCGGGCCGGCCAGCCTAAAGCGGACGAACTTGATAAGGTTAAAACCTTGATTAAAGATTCAATTAATGCCGGTTTTTATAATATTGATATTGATACTTCAACTTTGGTTGATTATTCCCGGAAAAGCATTGAGGAACAGCAAAGAACTAATTATGAGTTGAGCGCTCAACTAGCCCAATATGTTCGTCAAATCCAGCCGGCGGGGGTGACTGTTTCTTTAGGCGGCGAAATTGGCCATATTGGCGGCAAAAATTCAACCGAAGCAGAACTGCGAGCCTATATGGAAGGTTTTAAGCGTGAATTTGTTGATGGCGCTGGTCTATCCAAAATTTCGATTCAAACCGGCACTCATCATGGCGGCGTGGTTTTACCTGACGGCAGTTTGGCTAAAGTAGCGGTTGATTTTAGTGTGTTGAAACAATTGGCTCAAGTCAGTCGGGAGTATGCTATGGGCGGAACGGTTCAGCATGGCGCTTCCACTTTGCCGGATGAGTATTTTAATCAATTTCCTAAAAGTGAAGCGATTGAAGTTCATTTGGCCACCGGATTTCAAAATATTATTATGGACCATCCTCAGTTTCCTAAACAATTATTAACTAAAATGTACTGTTGGTTAGACCGGGAAAAGATTGAGGAGTGCAAACCCGATCAAACAGAGGAACAGTTTCACTATAAACTACGGAAAAAAGCTTGGGGTGAATTTAAAAAAGACTGTTGGTTGTTGTCGGAAAGAGTTAAACAGCCAATCCGGATTGCTTTAGCTAAGCGTTTTCAGTTCATGTTTGAGCAGTTAAATGTAGTTAAGAGCCAGACATTGATTAATCGGTTTGTTAAACCGGCGCCGGTTAAAAAAACTGCTTAATTTTAGAAGGGTAAATCAATGAAGAAAAAAACATTACGCGATATTCAACTTAAAAATAAAACCGTAATTCATCGCTGTGATTTTAATATTAAACTAAAAGAATGCGGTCAAGCGGGAATGGCGCCAGTATCTGATGTGCGGATTAAAGCTTATTTTCCTTCAATTTTTTATCTTTTGGAAAAAGGCTGCAAAATTGTTTTTATGTCTTATCTTGAACGGCCCGGTGGAAAAGTAGTAGAACAATTACGTTTAGCGCCAGTAGCTCAGCGAATGTCTCAACTGATTAATCGTCGGGTTTATGTTTTAGAGGAGTGTGTCGGGTCTAAAGTAAGAAAATTTATTAAGCAAATGAAACCTGGAGAAATGGTAATGTTGGAAAATACCCGTTTTCATCCGGGCGAAGAAGCGGATGATAATCGTTTTGCCCAAGCTTTGGCTGATAACGGTGAAGTGATGGTTCAGGATGCTTTTGGACAATGTCACCGAATGCACGCGTCTGTTACCGGAATTCCCCGTTATCTGCCGTCAGTGGCCGGTTTTTATCTTCAAGGAGAGATGCAGGTATTTGATAAATTAATGCGTCGACCCAGCAGACCGTTGGTTTTAATTGTAGGCGGCACCAAGATATTTGATAAAGTTGGCGCTATCCGGAATTTAATTGATCGGGCTGATCAGGTTTTGATTGGCGGCGCGGTGGCTAATAACTTCTTATGTGCCCAGGGGATTGATATTGGCCGTTCATTTATGTCTGAACCATTTGTTGATCAGGCCAAGGGAGGGCGAATTGATCCGGTAGCGATTGCTAAAAATTTACTCCGGGACTATGCTGATAAAATTTTTATACCTCAGGATTTAGTGGCGGCAGATAGTTTAACTGAGCCCAAAAAAACCAAAATAATTGATCTGAAGAAAAAGGCCAAATTGCCAACAACTTGGTCTTTTTTAGATATTGGACCCAGAACGACTGAGCATTATTTAAAAATTATCGGTCAAGCAAAAACTGTGTTTTGGGACGGACCAATGGGTAAATATGAAGATGTTCGTTTTAGGCGGGGGACACTCAAGATTGCTGAGGCGGTGGCTGAGAATCATGAAACTACGATTTTGGCTGGTGGCGATACGGCTGCTTTAGCTGAGAATTTTGGTTTGATTTTTCGCTATAGTCATGTTTCGGTTGCCGGCGGGGCGGCTTTGGAATATTTGTCCGGCAAGCCTTTGCCCGGCATTACTGCCTTGTTGGATAACTGAAACATAAGCAAATTACTGAATTTTTTCTTCTGGAATCGGGAACAGACTGATGCTGGTTGGTTGTTCTTGGATTTGGCCGTTTTCATCAACCGGCCGCGGGCAGGTCAGGCAATAATCCGTTACTACCGGATCAGAAAGAATCAAATGTTCTTGAAGTTCAAGATTGTCGGTTACGCCCGGCTCTGACGGCAGATTAGTATTTTTATCAATCCAAATTTGTTGTTTAATATTATCAACTTTAGTGGGGGCTGAATCCTTGATAAAGTATTCAAAACGGGTTTCACACCCGGATTCGCCGGGTAAAAGTCCGGACATCGAGCAAATTGTTAAGCCAACTATATTTTCCGGTTTTTTGGGCCATTCATCTGGTTGATCTTTTAGGACATGAGTCATGATTTGATGCCAAATTGGCGCCGCACCAGTGATACCGGAAACTAAATAAGGATGCATCGGGGTGTTATCGTTGTTGCCAACCCAGACTGCGGTTAAAAATTGAGGAGTATAACCAATAGTCCAGTTATCCCGTAGATCATTAGTAGTGCCGGTTTTGACTGAAACCGCATGTTGAGGGATAACCAGTTGAGACGAGCTGCCAAAAGCGGCGCTTCGGGCATTATTGTCTAATAAAATATGAGAAATTAAATAAGCTACTTCAGGAGGAAGGGCGCGTTCGCCCGGGGGTAAAGAATTTTCCCAGTCAAATTCTTCCCAGACTTTGCCTTTATAGTCTTCGACTTTAAGAATTGGATTAAGGTTAATTTTTAAACCCTGATTAGCAAATACTCCAAAGGCAGTTGCCATTTCCGTCATTTTAACTTCACCGCCGCCAAGAGTCAGCGATAAGCCATAATTACTCGAATCACCCCAAGTGGTAATTCCCATAGCTGAGGCAGTGGCAATCATCGCTTCAACGCCATTGGCCGCCAGCATTTTAACAGCCGGAATATTATAGGAATTACCCAGAGCAAAACGCATTTGTACTGGTCCATGAAAACTATTGTCATAATTACGGGGACAATAAGGTGGTTGTCCGGGGACATTAAAACAGCTGGGTGCATCAATAAACATGGTAGCAGGGTGATAACCATTTAATAATCCGACAGCATAATTAATCGGTTTAATTGAGGAACCGGGCTGGCGCGGCCGCAAAGAGACATTAACATTACCATCAATTTCCTGGTTAAAATAATCAGCTGAACCGACCATAGCTATGATTTCACCGGTTTTAGGTTTGGTTATCAAGGCCGCCCCATTAGAAACTTGAGATTGGTTTAGTTTTTGCACCTCAGCTGAAACTGTTGCCTGAGCAAATTTTTGTATTTCTAAATCCAGAGATGTAGTTACTCTTAACCCGCCTTGTTCCACCAAGCGCTGACCATATTTTTCTACCAAAAGATCTTTAACATACATTACAAAATGAGGCGCTTGGATATTGGTTTTTTGTTGAGCATAATTAAGTGTTTGTTCGGTTGCTTTCTGAGCTTCTTCTTCAGTAATGTAGTTATCTTCAATCATTCGTTTTAAAACCATTTGCTGCCGGTTTTTTGCCAACTCAGGATGGGCGCCAAAAGGAGAATATCGGGTTGGCGCCGCGGGCAGACCGGCCAACAAAGCCGCTTCGGCCAAGTCTAAGTCCTTAGCTGATTTATTAAAGTAGGTTAAACTGGCTTGTTCAATGCCATAAGCGGTGCCGCCATAAGGAGCATGGTTAAAATACATTTCCAGGATTTGATCTTTACGATAAATTAACTCTACTATCGCAGTTAGCAGAGCCTCTTTAATTTTTCGTTGCATGGTGCGGCGAGGATCTTCCAAAACGGCATTTTTAATTAATTGTTGGGTAATAGTTGAACCTCCTTGGGTTTGTTTTTTAAATATAGTTCGGTAAGCGGCCCGGCCAATACTGCTCAATACTAGGCCATGGTGTTGGTAAAAATTTTTGTCTTCAATAGCAATGGTGGTTTGTTTAACATAGTCCGGAAGGTCTTCAAGTTTAATAGGCGCCCGGTTTTTTTCAGTGTAGATTTCATAAAGCAGCTCGCCGCGGCGATCGTAGATTTTGGTGGAAACCGGATAAATGTCTTGCGAAAGCCGGGTGGGCGAAGGCAGATCTTTAAAAACATAGAAAAACAAAAACAAAACCATAGCCGCAACGATTAAAAGCGGCGGCCAGCCGGCTTTGAGCCAATTAATGAGTTTTTTAAGTTTCATTTACTAAAAATTATTCCATTTGCTGAAAACACAGGATGTATTATATATTAAGATTAAAGATTTGAAAAAGAGGGGAGTAAAGATGCGAAAAAGAATATTGTTGACCACGATTACTTTATTATTGATGGCAATTCTTTTAACCGGTTGCTCAGTTAAGGGTGTTTTAAGTGAAATGTTAGCGAAAACCAGCGGCGGCCGATTAAAACTAAAAGAAGGGAATGAAAAAATCATCCTTAAAACCGAAGATAAAGAAGTGACTTTAGGTCAGCAAGAACTAGTGCGGGGTTTTCCTGAAGATATTCCTGTATACCCCGGAGCTAATGTAGAAGCTTCTTGGCAGGTAACGCAAGAGGATCAGGAAGGTGTTACTGCCAGTTTTATTACCCAAGATAGCTTGGATAAGGTTGAACGGTTTTACCGCGATAATTTGGGCACAAACGGCTGGCAAACTAACAATACTATGACGGCGGCTGATTCAGTAGTTTTCATTGCCGAAAAAGACCAGCGTTCTGCCTGGATTACCTTGAGCCAGGATGATAATCAGGTGACAATTAATATTCTTGTTGGCACTAAAGGTGAATAATGCCGATTATTACTGAAGAACTTAAAAGCCAAACCAAGAGAAACATTCTTGTAGTTATTTCCGGGCCTACCTGTAGCGGGAAAGATAGTGTAATGAAGCAATTACTGGTTCGGAATAAAAATATGCGCCGCTTGATCACCACTAACTCTCGAGCTAAAAGAAAAGATGAAACTAATGGAGTTGACTATTATTTTGTTTCTAAAAAAGATTTTGAAGAATTGATTGCTCAAGATGCCTTTTTTGAATGGGTTGAATATCGGGGCGATTATCGCGGCGGCCAGAAAAAGCATGTTCAAGATGCCCTTAAATCAGGTAAAGATGTAGTTTGGCGCATTGATGTTCGCGGGGTAAAAAATATTTATAAAAAAGTAAAACGAGATATTCCTCATTCAGTTTTTATTTTTTTGACCGAGGATTTATTAATTTTAAAAAAGCGAATGACGAATAGAGCAACTGAAGATAAAAAATGGCAAAATTGGAGTCTGAATCGAGCCACTTGGGAACTCAAACAATACCAAGGTTTTGACTATTTAGTTAAAAATAAACAAGGACAATTGGACAAAGCTGTGGCAATTATTGAAATGATTATTGAAACCGAGAAAAGAAAAATTTTTAAATAGATTAATGCTAAAAAATAAACAACAACTTAGGCAGGCTTTTGTAGTTTATGGTTTAATTTTATTGGTTTGGACTTTTTACCGGGCGATTTTTTGGTTTCCGATCTGGATAGAAGAACTAGTGATTAAGCCGGCAGTTTTTTTACTACCAGTATGGATAGCGCTTAGAAAAGAACCTAAAAAATTAGCCTATTTGGGTTTTCGTAAAAATGTTTTTTCAGCCAGTCGTTGGGGAATGATATTTGGTTTAGGTTACGCCTTAGTAGCCCTATGGTTTAATTATCTTAAATATGGTCGGATTGAATTAGCGTCTTTTGATTTGGCTGGTTTTAATTTGTGGTTGTTTTTAGGTTTATTTCTGGTTACTGCGTGTTCTGAAGAGATTTTGTTTCGGGGCTATCTTTTGAAACAATTTTTAAAAGGTTGGCAAAATGAATGGTTGGCAGTTGGTGTTTCCGGGTTGTTTTTCGCTTTAATTCATTTGCCGATTTTGTTTTTTAATTTTGAACAAAATTGGTCCAGTATATTTATTCAATTAATGCTTTCATTGGTAGTCGGTTGGGGTAATGGAGTATTAATGTTGCGCTCGGCTAACATTGTTCAACCAATTTTATCTCATGTTTTTTGGGGTACAGCCATTTTTCTTTTTAGATAATTTAGCAAGGAGGTGAAGAGAATGAAGAAAAAATTTATATTTTGGCTTTTGGCATTATTGGTAATTGTTTTTGGTTTTTCCCTGGTACTTTTTTCCGCTTTTAAACTTGGTCAACCTTCAGCGGTTTTTAGTTCTGCTGGTACCGGTACGCTTGAATTAACCGTAACTGAAACCGGAGAAGAACAGGCCCCAGAGGAAGTTGATTATTATTTAGCCTATCCGGGAGTTTTGCCTGACCATCCGCTTTATTGGCTAAAAATGATCCGGGATCGAATTTGGGGTTGGTTGATTCGCGATCCGTACCAAAAAACCGAGTGGTTATTATTAATGGCAGATAAGCGCGTGGGGGCCGCTAAAGCCTTAGTTGAAGGCGGCAAGGTTCAATTGGGCCTAACTACAGCCAGCAAAGCAGAGAAATATTTAGACCAAGCAGTAATTAAATTTAAAAGCTTGAAGAACACAGCGGATAATTTAGGTGGTTTAGAAGAAAAGTTGGTCTTGGCGATTAAAAAACACCAGTTGGTTTTAGAAACATTGGCCGGACGTTTACCGGTTGAAGAACAGTCTGGGTTATTTGAATTAGCCAGCCAGCCAGAAAGGCTCTTAAAAGAGCTATTTGTTGATTAATTGAATACCTTTTTTTAGCAGTAGTTGATGCTTCAATGGGGAAGAGTTGGATTTTCTGTTGTGCTTAAATTAAGCCCGATTGATAAAACTGATATAGTTTGAATAATTAATTGAGGGTTGACAACTCTACTGCTAGTGGAGAAACTTAATAAAAGGCACTAGTTATAGTGCTTTCTTTTTTTGAGAACTAATATGAAATGTCCATTTTGCAAACACGAAGAAATTGTTGTCTTAGAATCGCGCGAAAGCGAAGATAACGAAGTTACTCGCCGCCGCCGGGAATGTAAGCGTTGTCAAAAACGCTTTACTACTTATGAACGAGTGGAGAATATTAGTTTAAAAATAGTTAAAAAAGATGATCGGATGGAGAATTATGATCGGGCAAAGATAAAAAATGGTTTACTTAAGGCATGCGAGAAAAGTAATTGTAGCCAAGAAGACATTGAAAACATTGTTGATGATATTGAGATGCGTTTAATGGCCAGAAAAACCACTCAAGTTTCTTCTTCTGATATTGGACGGATGATTTTAACCCGATTAAAAAAACTTGATCCAGTGGCCTATTTACGTTTTGCCAGTGTTTTTTTGGAATTTACCGACGTGCAGGAATTTAAAGCTCAAATTAAGGAGTTGTCGTAATGGCTCGTTCAGCAATTAAAACTAAGATTAAAAAGATTAAAAAACGTCATGGGAAAATCGTGGCTTTTAGTCCGGCTAAAATTGAGCGGGCGATTTGGCAAGCGGCTAAAGCCGCCGGAGGAGCTAACCGTCAACAAGCCAAAACTTTAGCTAGGCAAGTGGTTCAAGAATTAGAAAAGCGTTTTAACTTAACCATCATACCTGAGGTGGAACAGGTTCAGGACTTGATTGGTAAAACCCTTTTAGCCAAAGGGCATGAAAAAACCTATCGGGCGTTTAAGCTTTACCGCGAACTTCATCGCAAACTTAGAGATATTAGCAGCCTGGTTGATTCAGACGAGTTAATTGAAAAATATTTAGAGCGAAGCGATTGGCGGGTTAAAGAAAATGCCAATATGACCTATTCACTTCAAGGATTAAATAATCATGTTGCCAGTATTGTTTCGGCCAACTTTTGGTTAAATAAAATTTATTCCCGGGAAATTAGAAAAGCTCATCAGCGGGGCGATATTCATATTCATGATTTGGCGATGATTTCTGCTTATTGTACTGGTTGGGATTTAAAAGACCTTTTGGTGCGTGGTTTTGGCGGAGTGATCGGCAAGATTAGCAGTAAGCCGCCCAAACATTTAGCTACTGCCCTAGGTCAGCTGGTTAACTTTTTTTATACCCTTCAGGGCGAAGTTGCCGGCGCCGTGGCGGTGGCTAATTTTGACACTTATTTGGCGCCTTTTATTCGTTATGATCGTTTGACTTACAAGCAGCTTAAGCAGGTAATGCAGGAGTTTCTTTTTAATATGAATGTTCCCACTCGAGTAGGCTTTCAAACCCCCTTTACCAATGTTACTTTGGATTTAAAGCCAACCGGGTTAGTGGCTAATGAAGCTGTTATTATCGGCGGCCGGCCAGTTAAAGCCAAATATAAGGATTTTCAAAAAGAGATGGATATGTTTAATCGGGCTTTTGCCGAAACCATGCTTGAGGGTGATGCTCACGGCAGGGTGTTTACTTTTCCGATCCCGACCTATTCAATTACTAAAAACTTTGATTGGGACAATCCGGTTTTAGAACCGATTTTTGAAATGACGCGCAAATATGGCGCGCCTTATTTTGCCAATTTTGTTAATTCTGATATGGATCCGGATGATACTCGCAGTATGTGTTGTCGTTTGAGATTAGATAATAAAGTTTTGCGCAAACGCGGTGGTTTGTTTGCCGCCAATCCGCTTACCGGCAGTTTGGGGGTAGTGACGATTAATTTGCCCCGCATCGGCTATTTGGCTAAGCAAGAAAATAACACTGACAGCATGAATAAATACCGTTTTTTTAATTTATTGGGTCATTTGATGGATTTGGCAAAGGATTCGTTAATGATTAAGCGCACTACCGTGGAACAATTCACTCGGCAAGGATTGTATCCTTATTGCCAATATTATTTAGAGGGTATTTGCCAGCGCAACGGGGTTTATTGGAAAAACCATTTTAATACTATTGGTATTAATGGCATGAATGAGGCCCTGTTAAACTTAATGGGTAAATCTATTGTTGAGCCTGAAGGTAAAGCGTTTGCTTTAGAGGTGTTGGATTATATGCGGGAGAAAATCCTGATTTATCAAAAAGAAACTGACGAAATGTTTAATCTCGAAGCTACGCCGGCCGAGGGGACAGCTTACCGGTTTGCCCGGATCGATAAAGCTAAGTATCCGGATATTATTTGTGCTAATGAACAAGAGGTGCAACAAAAAGGCACTGCCCCATTTTATACTAATTCAACTCATTTGCCGGTTGATTATACTGATGATATTTTTACTTGTTTGGATGAACAGGATGAATTGCAGTGTAAATATAACGGCGGAACCGTACTTCATGGGTTTTTAGGTGAAAGTTTGTCCAGCACCCAAAGCGTTAAACATCTGATTAAAAAAATTGCCACCAATTACCGTTTGCCTTATTTTACTTTAACACCAACTTTTTCGATTTGCCCCAAGCACGGTTATTTAAA
The DNA here is from genome assembly GCA_018813815.1 of Patescibacteria group bacterium. Classification (GTDB taxonomy): domain Bacteria; phylum Patescibacteriota; class Microgenomatia; order UBA1400; family JAHJAY01; genus JAHJAY01. The sequence goes on from JAHJAY010000035.1 coordinate 22,238, forward strand.
AGGTGAGTGGTATTTTTGTCCCAAGTGCGATCAGGAAATTGGATATAAGTCAAAAACAAAAATCAGAAAGGAGCAGCATGGTAAAAAACGCCCCGCTAAAAAGAACCAAGTGTGAAGTTTATTCGCGGATTGTGGGTTATCTCCGGCCGGTTTCTCAATGGAACGACGGTAAAACGGCAGAATTTTATAAGCGGAAAACCTACAATAATATAAAAACATAAAGTCCCGGTGAGGCAAAGAATGGTTACTAGACGCTATGTTAATTGGTGGATTGCAAAAAACTACCCTAATTGATTTTCCCGGTCGGGTAGCCTGCACGGTTTTTACCCTGGGTTGTAATTTTCGCTGCCCTTTTTGCCATAATAAAAACTTGGTTACTCTAAAAAACTTTCAGCAGGCTAAGCTTCAATTGATTAAAAAAAAAGACCTTTTCGACTTTTTAAAAAAACGCCGGCGAATCCTTGATGGTGTTTGTATTACTGGTGGAGAACCTACTCTTCATCAGGATTTGCCTAAGTTCTGTCAGCAGATTAAAGCTTTGGCCCTAGAAGTTAAATTAGATACTAATGGCAGTCAGCCAAAAATGCTTAAAAAATTGATTGAGCAGAGCTTGGTTGATTTTGTGGCTATGGACATTAAAACTGCTTTTAGTGACTACACTAAAGCAGTAGCAGTCAATTCCCAATTTTCAATTCCAAATTTACAGAATTCAATTAAACTAATTTTACAATCCGGGTTGGAGTATGAGTTTAGGACTACGGTTGTGCCCGGAATTCATGACGAGAAAACTCTAGTTAAATTGGCTAGGGAACTAGCCGCTCTAAGTAAGTCTCCAAACCTCCAATATATTCTCCAGCCCTTTCGTCCCCAAAACTGCCTTGATTCTAAATTTTTAAAGATTGAGCCTTTTAGCAATACTCAAATGAAACAGTTTTTAAAAGCAATTCAAAAAATTCTGCTGAAAGCAAAGTTGCGCGGAATTGATTGAAGAAGCACCCAGCCCTTCGCAAAGGGCTGGGTTTATTTTATTTTCACCTAACTTTAAATTACCGGTGCCGGTGGAACTGGTTTTTCGGCTTCATCTTCAGGCACTACTGGTTCATCTAAGTCCGGGGTTGGTACGGCTGGCAGTTCAGATGTAGGTGGTGCCGCTGGAGTGGGCGGAACAATTGGTTCTATCGGTGAGGGCGGAGCAGGGGGCATCACTGGCGGTTCAGGTGTAACTGGTGCCATTGGATCAGGCGGTTGAGCCGGATCAGCCGGCTGGTTTAAGGATTGACCAACAGAAGGCATTTGTTGAACATCATCCATTTTTCTTCACCCCCTTTTTTAATTCGAATTAAATTTAACTTTATCCTTATTCACTATAGTCTGAAAACTATTTAACTTTCAAGGTATAATTTACTAATGACTGCTGAAGACTATTTAAAAAACAGATTAAAAAACTGTTCTAGTTATATTTTGAATGATGCTGACAAGGCTTTTTTAAAAAACCACGGAGTAGAGGCTTTTGTTTATAAAAAATTAACCTGGAAAAAGTTTCGCAAATGGAAATTAGAATCTGAATGTATTGAACGGACTAAAAAAACCATCCATCTGGCTCTTTCTAAAAATGAACCTTTAAAAGTAGTTTTTCCCATTGGTGGCTATAAACTCTGGCGATTAGCCTCTTGGCCAGAGGTTGACTGGGCGGAATTTTTTAATATTGCCTATATTTTAGAATATCTTTCACCTCTAGCTGCGGTTTATAAACCCGGCGTTATATTCAGTTATTATGTTCATACTTTATTAATGGAAAAACATGATAACTTAACCACTAAAGAAATTAAGCAGTACATGGTTTCTTTTGGAGCTTTAATTAATTTTTTTAAAAAGCATTTGCCTAAAAATCTTAAGCTAGAAATTTGGAAAGACATCGATCTTTATTCTCGGAAAGAGTATTTTAAAACATTAGATGTTGTTTATGCAGAAGTAAAAAAAGAGTATGAATTTTGGTCTAAAGAAAAGCAAGCGCGCTACCAGAGAATGGCGATGTTAAATTTAAGATGGGAAGGGAAACAAAATTGGACTACTCTTTCCGAAACAGAAAAAAAAGCCAAGTTTAAAATGGCGGCCGTCTATGAGGCAGCTGCCCCGCGCTTGATCAAGGTTCAAAAACAAGTTAAGGGATCAGATAAAGTTTTAGTTTTTGTAAACCCGACAAAAGAATTTATTGGCATTGGTTCAACTAGAGGTTCAATTGTTAAGCCGTGGATTGGTGTTGGTGTATTGGAAAAAAGGGGACAGGGTTTTATCGACCGGATTTTATCGCCCTCTCAGTGGCAAAAAGTCCAAAACCAGAATCATAAAGCAGTAAAAACAGAGCTAATTCCTTTAAAAAACTTTAAGGAGATTAGGGTTTATCCCAAAAGGTTTAATTTTTCCAGCAGTCAAGTTTAAATAACTTTGACCCCCTAGAGCTATTTTGCTACAATCTTCTGGTATGAATACTAAAACCAAGATTGTGGTTACTATTGGGCCAGCTTGTGACTGTGAGACTTGTATTGCCGATATGATTGAAGCTGGCGCTTCGATTTTTCGTTTTAACACCAAGCACAATTCTTTAAAATGGCACTCGAGCCGGATTGCCCGGGTCAGGCGGGCGGCCAAAAAAGTCGGTGTGCCGGTGGCGATTCTATTAGACTTGCGTGGATCTGAATTGCGGGTCGGCACTTTTAAAAGCGGCCAGCTGAATTTAGAATCAGGGGAAACTGTTTGGCTTCGGCCCCAAGATTACAAATCGGATTACAAACAAATTATTGTTAAAGATTTGAACCTGGTTAAAGGGGTTAAGCAGGGTGCTGCAGTTTATCTTGATGATGGCTTTTTAAAATTGCGGGTTACTCAAGTCAGTTTGCCTCAGGGAATACAAGCCAGCGTGATTGAGGGTGGTATATTAAAAGACAATAAAAGTATCAATTTCCCCGGGGCAAAAGTTGATTTACCCTCGTTAGTTAAACGCGACCTGGAATTTTTATCCATGCCGGCCAAGCAAGATATTGATTTTGTGGGTCATTCTTTTGTCCGCTCTAAGGCAGATATTTTGGCGCTCCGAAAAGTGTTAAGTAAACAAAACCTTAAGGTAGCAATAGTGGCCAAAATCGAGAATCGTCAGGCAATTGATAACTTTGAAGAAATTTTGGCTGCAGCTGATGCGATTATGGTTGCCCGAGGAGACTTGGGTGTAGAAATTGCTTTGCAAGAAGTGCCTTTTTACCAGAAGATGATTATTCAGCGCTGTCGGGAAGAGGCTAAGCCGGTAATTGTGGCTACTCAAATGCTGGAGTCAATGATAACTAAACCCCGGCCGACCCGGGCAGAAACTTCAGATGTGGCCAATGCGGTTTATGATGCCACTGATGCTTTAATGCTTTCCGGAGAAACCGCCGCCGGTAAATTTCCAATTAAAACGGTTCAAGTTATGAATACTATTGCCGATTTTAGCGAACAAAAACGCATAGTTAAAAAAGTTGAATGTCAAGGCAGGAATTTAACCGAAGTAATTTCTTTTTCCGCCTTAAAAGTTTTAAATAATAGATATTTTGCTGTTAAAAGGCCGCGCAGTTTTGTTATTTTTACCGATACGGGTTTGACCGTGCGTTTTTTATCCAGTTTGCGGCCAACTATTCCCATTTTTGCCATTACTGATGACAAAAAAGTTCGTGATCAGCTTTGCTTGTCATATGGAGTGGTGCCTTTTTATCATCAATTTCCTCAAGGACAGATTCGTTCCACCAAATATGCCTTGCAATTTTTAAAACAGAAAAAACAGCTGCAAACCGGCGACCGGGTAATTTTAATTTATGGTAAGCAATGGGGAGTTCCCGGCGGCACTAATACGATTCGGGTAGAAGAAATCCAGTAGTTTAATAAAATCAACTACATTCTTTGGTTTTTAGTGAGATAATTATAGAGAGATGAAAAGAAACAAGGGTTTAAGATTAAGGCAACTATTTTTTTTCAGGCACTCAGTTTTTTTGTTCTTTGTGGCCGCATTGTTAACTTTTTCTATTTTAGGAATCAAGCATTTTAACGCAATTTCTGTTTTAGCCTGGGATGCGATTGATTCTTTTGAAGATTCAGCTTTGCCTGGTTGGCAAATTCTTGCCGGCTCTTCCGGGATTAGAGTTTGCAATGATCAAGTTTATGATGGTAACTTTTCTCTTTGTTTAAAAAAACCTGCTGATGGTTATATAGAGATGAAAAAAAATGTTTCTAGTGTAACTAACAAGAAATTTTCAATGCGATATTATGATAATCTTGAAAAAAAAGGAACGCAGTGGAGGGTAGAAAACAGCAGCACAGGCCAATATTATATGGTAGGTATAAAAGATTCTACCAACCCTGATAATTACTTTGTCAGATACAGCGATGATGGGGGCAATCTTTTATATTTTGATACAGGAGTTAAAAGAACGCTGGGCTGGCATCAATTTGAAATCATCGTAACCGAAATTGGTACTTATGCGAAGATTGATGGTTTTAATACTTCATATTTAGGCATGAATAATGGCGATAGACCGCTAAACAATACCCTGACAAGTATTGATGCAATTTATATTGCTTCTACTTGGAGCGTGATTAGCGATGATTATTATGATCTTTTAGAATCTGAAGCAATTGAAAAATTTGATGGAGTAACAAAAGCAACTCTAAAAAGGCTCGAAAATTTTGTGCAAAAGTATACTGACCGGTTTATCGGAGCTGAAAGCTACTCTATTGAAGATATTGCTCAAGATGGCGATAATCAGCTTTCGCGAAGCGCAGCTAATTTAAGTTTGGCTTTATCAATTTTATGTTTAGAAAGTGGTAACGAGAATCATTGTCAAAACTCTTTAGTTTTAGCAGATAAAGTAAGACAGTCTTATTATGTTGCTTTGAATAATTGGAAAGCAGTTGATTCAAGCAATCCTTATTTTATCTATAATTCTTCTCCGTTGACTTTATACCCTTTGCTTTTAACCACTTGGATTAACAAAGACAGGCTGACTATTGAAGAATATGATTCTTATTATGAAATTTTTAGTCAAGAAGCCAATTGGTTTCTTGATCATGACTTAGCGGTTGAACTTATTTCTGAGCCTGGAAATTCTAACTCAGAAACTTTAGCTTGGACAGGTGCCTACCTTTGCTTGGCGGGAAAAGCTTTTGAAAACCCCTCATGGTTAGATATGGGAAATTATTTAATTGAGTCTTCTTTGTTAGAAGAAAATATAGGAGTAGATTATAGATTTTATAACCATAACATTTTTCATCCCGCTTATGCTTTTTATACTCTGGCATCAGTGGCAGAGGCCGGTTTAAGTTATCGCGTTCGTGGCGAAGAGATTCCGATTGTCTGGAAAGATAATATTGTTAATTTATATAAAGGAAGCATTGAAAGTAATGTTGCCTGGAATTATAGGTATTTTTATTTGAATTTTACTCATGGAGTTGATGATTGGCATCGTACTCCTGTGGATTCGGCCATTTCTGCCCTTACTTTACTGGAATATTTTGAGGAGGGCATAAATGACAACTTGGGAAAATATATTTGGTATGTAGCTCATGATTATCAAACTTTTCCTGAAATTAAAGATTTAGCAGCTGATTATGAAGTAGACAACTATGAGGTTGGAGTTGATACCTATGGTAATGTGAAGTATGTTTATTCTTTTCTTGATGAATACAATAAGAGGCTTTTAGTGAATGGTTGTGTGGCGTTTTATGATGCGATTACTTACTTTTATGAAACAAACTTTTTATTAGATTCTTTTTTGTCGCCACCCACGACTTTTATTTGCCTTTTTTGTCCAGTCGGACAATTATTAAAATCGTTGGGTAATGCTGATTGTAATTCTAAGATTAATGCTTTGGATTTTACCGGTTGGCTAAAGGTTTATAGACAAGTTGTTGACGGAGAGCTTATTCTTGAAGAAGAAAAGGGGCCAGTTGATTTTAATTGTCAAGCGGATACAAAAGAACTTATAGTTGATTTTGAAGATTTTGCTATTTGGGCCAAAAATTATGGTTCGGAATAAGCCCTTGTCTTAAAAATTAATTGCTGGTTTTATTGAATTACTGGGTTACTGGATCTGCTTTTTATGCTACCATTTGGATATGGATGACAATCTGCCCAACGATCAACCACAACAATCAGCCCCGCCAAAATCTTCAGATTCAGGCGGGAAAGCAGTTATGCCGTCAGCACCCGGAGTTGATAAAGAAAAAGAGGTTTGGGTTGGACAAGAGCGCAAAGAACCGGGAGTAATTGAGCATAAAGAGCCGGTTTTACCTAAAGAAACCGAAGGCTGGTTAGAAAAACTGGAAAAGGGCGAAGAGATTAAATTACCCCAACCAATAACTGATGATACCGGTCAAGTGATTTTAGATGATGTTGCGCCACAAGTTGATAAGGTTGAATTACCCTTGACTGAAGAGGAGATTAAAATTGGTTTGCATCAGAAAATTTGGGATTCAATTCGTTGGCTGGCGGCTTGGTGTTTCCGCATGATTAAGCTCGACCCCAAAAAATTTATTTATCATCGCAAGAGAAAAGTAGGAGTATAGTCAGATGATGAACAATGCGCTTGGTTTAATGGAACAGTTTTTAGTGATGGCGTTGGTTTTTTTAATCAGCCTGGGAGGGTTGGCGGCGACTTTTTATTTTGTCCTGCAATGGTTTAAATTCAAAGATCGGGAAGAAAATTCACTGTCATACGTTTTATTACAAATTGCTTTACCGCGAGATAATGAAATTAAAATTGATGCCGCCGAACAATTTTTTTCTTCCCTTTTTTCAGTTAAAAACAGTGGTTGGCTTTCCTTTTTAAAGTCCCAGCAACATTTTTCTTTTGAAATTGTCGGTAAAAAAGAAGACATTCGTTTTTATGTTTCCGTTCCCGAAAAATTGATGGACATGGTGGAAAAGCAAATCCACGGGGCTTATCCTGAAGCCGAAATTGAACACGCTGATGAATATAATATTTTTTCAGCTAAAGGTAAAGTGGCCTTTAGTGAATTAAAATTAAAAAATTCGAGCTATTTGCCTTTAAAGATTTACAAAGATTTATCGGTTGATCCGCTGTCATCAATTACTTCGGGTTTGGCCAAGATGGAGGCAGATGAGGGTGCGGCCATTCAGTTGATTGTTTCTCCGGCCGGGAGTAAGTGGCAACAACAAGGACGAGGTTATATTAGCAAAACAAAGTCTCGCGAATCTGATCCGGAAAAAGCCCAATACAATGTTGACCCAAAAATTTATGATCAAATTGAAAACAAATGCAGTAAGCCCGGCTTTAATTTGACTGCCAGAGTGGTAGTTTCTTCTAAAAACCGGGATTCGGCTGAGGCTCATTTAAGCAATATTAAAGGCGCTTTTTCCCAGTTTAATTCTGACCAGAATAGTTTTACCGGTAAAAAGATTTGGTTAAAGCGGGCTTTTATGAATAATTTTATTTATCGCTACCAACCTTTGTTTGGCAATAAAACTATTCTTTCCACTGAAGAATTGGCTACAATTTTTCATTTTCCCAATAAGTCGGTAGAAACTCCGCACATTGATTGGCTGGCGGCTAAAAAAACGCCTGCTCCGGCAGAAATCCCCAACCAAGGCCTTTATTTAGGTAAAAATATATTTCGGGGAACCACCCGAAAAATTTATATTAGCGACGATGATCGTTTGCGTCATGTTTATATCATTGGCAAAACCGGTACGGGTAAATCCGAATTGCTTCGAGATATGATTTATCAGGACATTATGGCCGGTAGGGGGGTGGCTTTTATTGATCCCCATGACACGGTAGAAAAAATTCTTAAGATGATTCCGCCGGAACGAGCCGAAGATGTGATTTACTTTAATCCTTCTGATGAAGCCAGACCCATGGGGTTAAACATGCTTGAAGCTTATACTGAACAACAAAAGCACTTTGTGGTTACCAGTATAATTGGTTTGATGTACAAGCTTTATGATCCTTATAAGACCGGTATTATTGGCCCGCGGTTTGAACATGCGATTAGAAATGCCATGTTGACGGTTATGAGCGAAAAGGGAACTACTTTTATTGAGGTAGTTCGGTGTTTAACTGATCAAAAATATGTGCAGGAATTATTACCCAAGGTTCAAGATCCGATTGTCCGGCGTTATTGGACCGACCAGATTGCCCAAACATCAGATTTTCATAAAAGCGAAGTGCTTGATTATATTGTGTCTAAATTTGGCCGGTTTGTAACTAATAAAATGATGCGTAATATTATTGGTCAAAGTGAGTCGTCTTTTGATTTTCGCAAGGTTATGGATGAAGGTAAGATTCTTTTAATTAATTTGGCTAAAGGTAAAATCGGTGAGGAAAACTCCAACTTTTTAGGCTTAGTTTTAGTACCTAAAATTTTGATTGCCGCTATGAGCCGTCAAGACATACCCGAAGAACAACGCCGGCCGTTTTATCTTTATGTTGATGAGTTTCAGAATTTTGCCACGCCGGATTTTGCCCAGATTCTATCTGAGGCGCGAAAATTCGGGCTGGCTTTAACTGTGGCGAATCAATTTATTGGTCAGATGGAGGAGGAAGTTAAAAATGCTATTTTCGGCAATGTTGGCACCCTGATTTCTTTCCGGGTTGGTGTCAGTGATGCTAATTATTTACAACATGAGCTGCAGCCAACCATTAGCGAGTCAGATCTTATTAATCTAGAGCGTTATAATGTTTATACCAAAACGATTGTTAATAATGAGCCGCAGACGCCTTTTTCTATGAATTTGATGAAAGATATGGCTCAAGTTAAGAATCTGGAAAGTCCTAAGGTAGCGGAAATGGTTAAACAGTTGTCCAGCTTAAAGTACGGTAGGGATAGCGACATCATTGAGGCCGAAATTGCCCGCCGGTCGAAGTTGTAAAAAGCTGCCCAGGTTGCTATACTATAGGGCATGTCACCAGAGTTAGGTTGTTTTTATGTTTTTAAAGTATTCCTACGCTCAGAAAAACAGGTGGTTGTTCCTGATTGTCCTGGAGTAGAGCCAATTATTATGCCTGCTAAGGCTGTAGCTATGTGTTGTGGGCCAAAACAGGAAGAAAATCGATGTAGCCTAAGATATGTTGGCCCTGGTTTCAGAGGACATTGTGGCGTAGCAGGACAATCAGTACAATTTTCAGCTCCTTGTTTAGAAAAAGCGCTTCAAGTTCGAGCAACACAGATGGGTTATGTTTTAAGCTTTGATTAATTTTTTGCTATAATATCTTTATTGCTCGCGTAGCTCAGTTGGTTAGAGCACCAATCTTATAAGTTGGGGGCCCCTGGTTCGAGTCCAGGCGCGAGCACTTGATTGACTTTTCAGAGATATTTGATATAGTTTGTTAAACTTGAACCTGTCTGTTGAGGACAGGTTTTTTGGTTTTTGGAGAGAAACAATGGGGTTTAATAAAGAACATTTTTGGGTAAATAAATCTATTGGTCTTGATTTTGGTTTACTTCGGACAGAAGATGGTTGGAAAATAGCTCCTGGGCTCGATAATGTTTTGGCCGTAAGAGATGATAAAACAGTAATAATTGCTGGTTCAGGCGCGCCGGCTATTTTTCTCCAAGGACCTTATAAAAACTGGCCTCTTAATTCAGACGAAGTGTCCAGAAGAATACAACAGGGACTTCCTTTACCTTCTGATTTATTAGCTGAAACAATAGCAATTAATGCCGCCAGGGCAAGACGAGAGGAGGCGATCCGACAGTATTTTCCTCAGGCTTTTTTATACAGAACCTCTAAGGGAAGAATGGGAGCAATGATTGGTGCTTATGAAACAATAACCGGTCGAGTTGAAGATGCTTTTCCTCGGGCAGTGGTGAGTAGAGAGGAACTTGATCAGCTTTTGGCAATTGGAAATGACTTTCTTGTTAGAAACATGACTGTGGGCATTTCCTTGTGTGGCGGTGATCCTTGGGCCAGCTCAGATAGAAATGGGAGTCCTATTGAAGGCAGCGGAAGAGAGAGTAAGGAGAGGGATAGAGAGGGGTTGATGTTTTTCTACCCTATTTATAACTTAGAGGAGTTAGTTCGAGCCCGTCAAGCAGCAACGCATCTTTGTTATAAGCATACAAAGATTGAGGAATTTTTAATTACCGGTCATCCCAATTTTAAAGACGAACCTTGGGCAGCTAAAGAAACCAGACATACGGCTGCACGCCTGTTTCTTACAGAGGAGGGGTTAATTATAGAGTTTGCCCCAGGATACCATACAAGAGAAATTGGGACATATCTATATATTAATGATAAAGGAGATAAAGTCCAAGTTGCCTTTGGAGAAGATCCGCCTGCTACATGTTGGGCCAGGGGGCTTGTGGCTTATCGGGCTCCGTGGCAAGACTTAGAGGCAGGTTTGCCTGGAGAATGGGAACCTTGTTTTAGCGGTGCTTGGTGGCAGCAGAATTTACCTGTAGTGAAAAATGCAAAAAAGGCGATTGAGTTGATGATGGGGGAAATTTTTGAGCCAGAAAGATGGCAGGCCTTTTTAAAATTTGCCGGCTTGGCCTTGCTAACCGGACACGATTCTTTTGAGTTTATGGCGGCTCATCCCGATACAAGCGAAGGCCAGCTTACTAGAATTAATTGGGTGCGTTTCTACCAGATGGATGGAGCAGCCAGATTAATGCTTTAAAGCTCTTCGATTTTAACCGAGCCGTTGTTTTCTTTGGGTTGTTTGGCTACTTGAAGATATTTTTCAGTTGTTACTAAGCGTTTGTGCCCCACGAGTCTAGATACTACTACTAAAGGTGTGCCGGCTTTAAGCTGGTGGGCGATAAAGGTATTTCTTAAATCATTGACAGTCGCGTTTTTAATGCCTGCCAGTTTAAAATAGCGGTTAATGCTGGTGCGAATATTTCTGACTAAAAATTTTCGTCCGGTTTTAGTAATAAATAAGCTTTTACTTTTACTCTTGGGTTTGATGGCTAAATAACGATTTAAAGTGCTGCTGCTGGCTTTATTAAGGGGAATTTCTCTTTGGGAGTGGGATTCATAAGCCTTAATGATAATTGTTTTATCTTTAATATCATCCAAGCTGAGATTGCCGAGCTCACCAATACGCATGCCGGTTTGCAGTAAGAGTTCCACAATGGCTGAGATTCTGACATCATCACGGCAGACATCGCGTAAGGCACGATATTCAAGGGCAGAAAGAATTCGTGGCGGGTTAATCTGATATTTTGGATGTTTGACGTTTTGAGTGGGGTCATTTGCAACCACTCCGGCTTCCTTAAGGAAGCGGAAAAAAGTTTTAGTTGAGTTGATTTTTCGCGAAATAGACTTAGGTGTATAATTATTTTCTGACAGTTGTTTTTTAAAAGCCTCAACATCTTCAGCGGTAATTTGAGTTACTTGGTTTTTCTTTTTTTCATTCACAAAGGCGGCTAATTGAGAAATATCTTTTCGATATGCTAAGATAGTGGCAGTTGCCCGACCCGCCTTTTTGAGGTTTTCGACAAATTTTTTCTGGGCCAGAGTTAAATTGTTTAAATCAGATGTATTCATAGTTAATTTTAAATTTAAGCAGGAGTAGAGCTTATAGTAACACTTTAGGGGTTTTATGTCAACTTTGTTAAGAAAAAAGGCTAGCTACTGGTTTATAGTTGGGGTAATTGGGGTAATGCTAGTTAACTTTTCTCGTAATATTTACCGTTTGTTAAAAAGCCAGGACCGGCTTAAATTGGCCAGTGAACAATTAGCTGAAGCTCAACAAGAAAATCAAGAACTAAAACTAAAAAAACACTTTTTTAACACTGATGAATTTGTAGAACAAGAAGCCAGGAATAAACTTTTTATGGCTAAAGAAGGTGAAGTAATAGTGGTGTTGCCCGAAGAACTCCGCGATTTACCAGAAGAACAATCAATAGTTAATTATGATTCAAGCCAGCCGGTTTGGCATCAATGGCTTGACCTTTTCTGGTAGAATAAGAAGTAATGAGCCTGAACAAGAAAACGCTGTCTTTTATTAAAAGGATGTATCCATCGGTTGATAAGACCGTTTTTAAACCTTTTATTACTGTTTCCCGTGAGGCTGGCAGTGGCGGACGGCCGATTGCCCGTTTATTGGCTAAAGAGCTGGGATTTGATTTTTATGATGAACATTTGGTAGATTTAACGGCCGGTAAATTAAAAAAAAGACGAGAATTAGTAGCTTCTTTAGATGAACAGCAGCAGGGAATAATGCAGGGCATCATTGCCTTGTTGACTGATACCGGGCTTTCCAAAGACAAATATATTCATGGTTTATGTGAAGTGATAGTTAGCTTGGCTCAAAAAGGCAATTGTGTGATTTTGGGTCGGGGAGCTAATTTTATTACTCCTTTTGGAGAGGGGCTTCATGTTAGAGTAATTGCTCCTTTTTTGACCCGAGTAGGCTACACAGCTTCATACGAAGGTTATTCAAAGTATGAAGCCAATCAGCGAGTGCGCCATTTTGACCGCGAGCGCAAAGAGTTTATTAAACGTTATTTTAGTAAAAATCCTTCCAATACCAATTACTACGATTTAACGATTAATACTGCTTATTTTAATATTGAACAGGCAGTAAAAGTTATTTTGAAAGCATATAAGCGAAAGTTTAAGAAAAGAAAGTAGCAGGGGTGGGAGTCGAACCCACGACCTCCGGTTTATGAATCCGGTGCTCTAACCAACTGAGCCACCCTGCCTACGCTAAAGCTTCGGCAAGACAAAAGCCTGCCATTCATTGTAGCGGGTCCAGGGTAACGCTCCCTGGTTAAGTGAGGTTATGAGCCTCACGAGATACTTACCTCCCACCCGCAACGTTAATAGGGTTATTTTACTAAACTTGCCTTACAGATTCAAGCTGTGATATAATTCATTTATTGAAAACTTAATAAAGGCGTTTGTACCGAGCAAGGTTGGGGCTCGGAAGCCATCTGAAGGAAATGTCAGATCGGGTAAGCCCGTAACAGCTGGAACGAGATATTCGCCAATCGGGGGATAACTTAAGGTGGTACCGCGGAGCTTTTCGCCCTTAGAAAAGCAAGGCGGTTTTTTTATGGCCATTAAATTTTAAAATAGAAAGGTAATTATGAAAAAAGATTATACGATTTTAACCGGCATTACGCCGTCGGGGAGCGGCGAGGTTCATATTGGTAATTATTTAGGTACAGTTGTGCCTTTTCTAGACATGGCCAAAAAAGCCCGACAGGTTTATTTTTTTATTGCTGATTTGCATGCTTTGAGTACGGTTCAGAATAAAGAAGAACTCCAGCGCAATGTTGAAAACCTGGTTTTATCATACTTGGCTTTTGGTATTGACACTAATAAGATTATTTTTTATCGCCAGTCAGACATTCCCCTACATACTGAATTACAAAATATTTTAAACAATGTTACTCCGATAGGTTTGATTAAGCGCTGTCATGCTTATAAAGATAAGCTTCAAAAAGGTTTTGATCCGGAAAGGGTCAACATGGGCCTTTTTAGTTATCCGATTTTAATGGCCGCTGACATTGTGATGTATGATCCGGATTATATTCCTGTTGGTGAAGATCAAAAACAGCATATTGAGGTTACTCGAGACATTGCCGGCTATTTTAACAAAACTTTTGGCCAGACTTTTAAACTGCCGGATATTTACAACATTAAAGAAACCGCTCGTTTGATCGGCACTGATGGCAAGCGGAAAATGAGTAAAAGTTTAAATAATTACATTTCGGTTTTCGGGGATGAAATGACAATTAAAAAGCAAATTATGGCGTGTTTCACTGATCCTAATCGGCTTCATCCAACTGATCCCGGCCAGATAAAAGGCAACCCGATATTTATCTATCATGATTTATTAAATGAAGATAAAAAAGAAGTTGAGGGGTTAAAAAAACGCTATCAGGACGGCAGAGTTGGTGATGTTGAGGTAAAAGAAAAATTGTTTAAGGTTTTGCTAAAGAAATTTACTGTTGAAAGAAAGCGCTACCAGCAGTTAAAAAAGAATCCTGAAAAAATAAGAAAGATTTTGGCAGAAGGCGCTCAACAAGCCAGAAAAGTGGCAGTTAAAAAGATGATGTTGGTGCGCCAAGAAATCGGCATCACCAATCAGTATTCATTTTTCAAATACTAGCTTGGTTTAAGTAAAAAAGGAGTTAAATGAAGCCAACAATTGATTTTAAGGATTTTACTAAACTTGATTTGCGGTTGGCTAAAATTGTTAAGGCCGAGATGGTTGAAGAAGCAGACAAGTTGTTAAAAATAACTTTAGATGTTGGCGAGTTGGGCGAGCGAGTAGTGGTGGCCGGAATTAGGGAATGGTATAAGCCGGAAGATTTAGCGGGCAAATTGGTAGTTTATTTGGTTAACTTAGAGCCAAAGAATATTCGCGGCATTGAAAGCCAGGGAATGATTGTGGCCGCCGGCAAAGATGAAGCTGTGCTTTTACACCCGGATAGAAAAATTAAACCAGGAGAAATCGTAAGATGACTTGCTTCCGGATAGCACACATGTTACATTCGGAATCAAGTCAAGAAACATCTTTTGTTACCTTCTTCTTTTCTCTATAACAATCTGTTAGAATTATAAAGTTATGGTAGTGTTAAAACCTAAACCAGCAGTTAAGTCGCCTATAAAAAAAGTTCAGCTTAAGTTCAAATTTAACTTAAAGCGAATTTTTCTTTGGAGCTTGATTATTTTTTTACTCCTGCCGTTTTTCTTTTCTTTGGGTGAAGTTCTGCCTGAAACCAATATGCCTTTGTCTGAGGTGTTAAGAGACATTAAGTCCGGACAGGTTGAACGCGTTGAAGTCGCTAACGATGAATTAATGATTTTTTATCAAGACGATCGGGTGGCCTTATCTCTTACCAGCGGCACTGAAGCTTTTGAAACTGTTTTGGAAAAAGCCGGCATTGATCCGACAGAAATTGAGTTTAGTTATAAAGATCAAAGTATGATTAAGGCTTGGGCGGGAATTCTGGAAGTTTTTGGTCCAATTATTCTTATGGGAGTGTTAATGCTTTTTCTATTTCGGCAAGCCCGCGGCGCTCAGGATTCAATTTTTTCTTTTGGCAAATCCAAGGCCAAGTTGTTTGCCAAAGGCAAACAAGACACTACTTTTAAAGATGTCGCCGGGGTCGATGAAGCGAAAAAAGAACTTGAAGAAGTGGTGGACTTTTTAAAGCATCCTAAAAAATATCAAGCCTTGGGGGCTCGAACCCCCAAAGGAGTGATTTTAATTGGTCCGTCCGGTTGCGGTAAAACTTTATTGGCCAAAGCGGTTGCCGGCGAAGCCAGTGTGCCGTTTTTTTCCATGGCCGGATCAGAGTTTATGGAAATGTTGGTTGGAGTTGGTGCCAGCCGGGTTAGGGATTTGTTTAAAACCGCTAAAAAGAGCGCTCCGGCAATTATTTTTATTGATGAAGTTGATGCCATTGGTCGTACTCGAAGCGTGGGTGTTTCCGGCGGTCATGATGAGCGCGAACAGACTTTAAACCAAATTTTAGTGGAAATGGATGGTTTTAATCCTAATGATCAGGTGGTAGTGGTCGCGGCTACAAATCGCGGCGATCTTTTAGATCCAGCCTTGGTTCGACCCGGCCGGTTTGACCGGAGGATTATTTTAGACCTGCCGGATATTGCCGGCCGGAAGGCGATTCTAAACATTCATAAAAAAGGCAAGCCATTTGTTCAAACAGTTGAATGGGAGAAGGTAGCCAAAAGAACAGTTGGTTTTTCCGGGGCTGATATTGAAAACATGCTTAATGAGGCGGCTATTTCAGCCGCTCGAGAGAATAAAACAGTCATTGGGTCCGAAGAAATTGAGGAAGCGGCTTTGAAAGTTAAACTTGGGCCGGAAAAGAAGCGTAAGCAAACCAAGGATGATTTGAAAATGACTGCTTACCATGAAGCCGGACATGCAGTTGTAACCCATTTTTTGCCCCAAATGGATTTGGTTCATCGAGTGAGTATTGTTTCCCGTGGCATGACTTTAGGTTATACCTTAATTCCGCCGAAAACCGATCGCTACACTGAAACTCGTTCTCACTTGCTTGCCCGCATTGTTTCCTTATTTGGCGGTCGGGCGGCTGAAGAGCTTATTTTTAATGAATTAACCGGTGGGGCGGCCAATGACATTAGTCAAGCGACTGATATTGCCCGAAGAATGGTGGTTAATCTCGGCATGAGTAATTTGGGTCCAATTAATTATGGTGATAGGACTAGTGTTCAAGGTTTGAGTAGTCTTTGGTATGAGCCGGTTCAAGTTTCGCCGGATATGCAGGCTAAAGTTGACCAGGAGGTTAAAAAAATTATTGATAAAGCCTATCAACAGGCTTTGGAGATTCTCAAGAAAAACACACCTAAGCTGGATAAAGTGGCAGAGGTTCTGCTGGAAAAGGAAACTGTTGAAGGCGATGAGTTTGAGAGTTTGATGAAAGCATAACTATAGCTTGACAAGCGAATGAGTCAGGCGGTAGTCTACTTAAACAAGATGATTGTAGATTTTAAGAATAAAAAGTTTTAATCCAGCCCCTTTGGGGCTTTTTTTATAATCAGAAAATGAATAAAGAAATTGATGGTTGTTCTGGTTTATATATTCAAGATGGATGCGAGGGGGAAATTGCCGTCACATTAGTAGATAAGGCGGGAGCGATTCCTCCTGATGTTGCTTGGATAGTAAAATCAGGAGAAGGTTGGTATGTAATAGAATTTGGCGAACGAGTTTGGGGTTGGGTTAGAACCCTTGAAGAAGGGGACTCTTGGATAACTGCTGAAATAGTAAGAGCCAATCCTAATAGTGTTCCTCCATTTTTAATAGCTCAAAGATTTATTCCTACATATCCTGATCGGTATAATTTAGTAATGACGAATAAAGCAGGTGAAGGGTTGGATTTTGAGATGAGATATGTGGGTAGGGCCTTAAAACAGCTAACTCTGTGGTAAAATTCTCCTATGCAGCGTTTGGTTTTGATTGATGCCCATGCTTTATTGCATCGGGCTTATCATGCTTTTCCTAAAACTTTAGTTAATTCTAAAGGAGAAATGGTTAATGCGGTTTATGGTTTTGCCCGGACGCTGTTGTCATTATTCAGTGAATTAAAACCAAGCCATGTGGTGGTTGCTTTTGACCAAAAAGGGCCTACTTTTCGCCATCACCAGTTTAAAGGCTATAAAGCAACTCGACCCAAAGTGGATCAGGAGTTGATTGACCAGATTAAACCGGCTCATGAGGTGGTAGAGGTGTTAAACATTCCGATTCGGGAAGTTGCCGGGTTTGAAGCTGATGATGTGATTGGGACAATAGTGAGGCGTTTTAAAACCAGCGTGTCACATTCTGTAGGAGATATTGATCGGCTTGATGAAATAATAATCGTTACTGGTGACAAAGATGCGTTTCAATTGGTTAATGACCGGGTCAAGGTTTATATGCCTAGCCGGGGTCAGCGGATTCCCGCTAAGTTGTGGGATCAACAGGCAGTGGTGGCTAAGCTTGGGATTAAGCCTGAACAGGTAGTTGACTTTAAAGCCTTAGCCGGCGATGCCTCAGATGATATTCCCGGCGTCAAGGGAATTGGGCAAAAAATGGCGCAAAAATTACTCAATCGCTGGCAGGATTTAGAAACAATTTATAGCCGGCTTAACGAAGTTCAGAGCCGCCTTGGCTCTCGGGTGGTTAACTTATTAAAAAGCAGTGAGGATACAGCTCGTTTATCCCAGAAGCTGGCTCAGATTTTTGCTCAGGTGCCGATTAAGGTTAATCTTAGGCAGTGTCAATTGCATGATTATGATAAGGTTAAGGCGGTTAAGAAATTTACCGAGCTGGAGTTTAAAAGCTTGATTAAAAAATTACCCAATGATAGTTTGGAAGAAATGACTCAGGAGGTGTTTGGTAAAACTGCTAAAGCCGGTAAAAAAACCAACCCCGTTCCTTGCGAAGAGCGGGGTAAACAGATGGGGTTGTTTTGAAATTAGCAATAGTTCATGACTATCTTTTTGATTATGGCGGCGCTGAGCGGGTGCTTGAGGCCTTACATGAGATTTGGCCCAAAGCGCCGGTTTATACGGCTTTTTATTCACCTCAGAGTTTAGGTAGTAAAGCCAAACATTTTGAAAACTGGGATATTCGAACCACTTGGTTTGACCGTTTGCCCGGCAAAGAAAAATTAGTCAGCCCGCTGCGTTTTTTAGCTCCCTGGGTGTGGGGCAGTCTGGATTTGTCCCAATATGATTTAGTGATTTCCTCAGCCGCTTGGTTTATTACCAAGGGGTTTTCCAAAAGCAAGTCGTCCGTTGAGATTTGCTATTGCCACACGCCGCCGCGCTATCTTTATGGCTATCAGACCTCGCGCAACTGGCGCAAGTATTGGCCGATTAAGGTTTATGGCATGATAGTTAATCACTTTTTGCGTCAATATGATTTTAATCAAGCTCAAAAAGTTGATTATTTTGTGGCTAATTCTGAAGAAATTCGTCAGCGGATTAAAAAGTTTTATCGTCGGCAAGCAGAAATAATTTATCCCCCGGTTCAAACTGAGACTAAAACCAAAGTTAAATCTTGGCGTCAGGGTAGATACTATTTATATGTGGGTAAACTGTCTGAGGCTAAGCGGCCGGATTTAGCTATCCAGGCCTGTCAAAAATTAGGCAAAAAACTTAAAATAGTTGGTGGTGGGCCTTGGGAGGGATATTTAAAGAGCTTAAAGGGTTCAAAAGTTCAATTCTTGGGTCGGGTAGAGGATAAGCAGCTTTGGCAGCTTTACCAAAACTGCCGGGCAGTTATTTTTCCGGCAGTTGAAGAAGATTTTGGTATTGTCCCAGTTGAGGCTATGTCTTGGGGTAAGCCAGTGGTGGCCTTGCGCAGCGGCGGGGTTAAGGAAACAGTGATTGAAGATAAAACCGGCATCTTTTTTAATGAGCCTGAAGTTTCCAGTTTGGTTGAGGCTATCAACCAGCTGGAAAAGTCTTCAATTTGTTCCCAAGACTGTTGCCGACAAGCCAAACAGTTTTCTCAGGCCCGGTTTAAAAAAGAAATTACCGCTTTTGTCAAAACCGCGCTTGACAAAAAATAATATAGGCCTTAAAATACCTCCATTATGCCAGCACTATCAACCCTTTTTCTTATTTTTATTATTAGTTTTAATAGGCGGGGGTTGGTAATGCAAATGCTAAATTAAAAAAGCCATAAACAAAATTACCAGTCCAGTTTTTCGCGAAAGCTGGATTTTTTTATTAAAGGGGAATATGCCAATTGTTAGTGTAATGGGAATGAGCAAAGGTGCTCCGTTTTCAGGAGTAAAATATGAACAAGCTAAAGGCCATACTGGGAAAATTACCCCTCAAGATGCCTTAACTATACTTACTTTATTAATAGAAGCTGAATTAGAAGAAAAATTACAGGTTAGTGGTGGAAGAGAAATCTTTATTAGGAATATGGTGTTAGCGGGCCCATACGGGTTTTCCCCGATAGTATCCATATCTAATGAGATAAACAATGATTGACAAGTAGTGTGGGTTGAGGCAGAGTAAGGAGCAAGTATGCCTGAACTTCCTGAAGTTGAAACCATCAGACGCGGTTTGGCCAAAAAAATTGTTGGCAAGACAATTGCCGGTATAGAGGTGCGGCGAACCAAAAGCTGGCAGGGAAATAAACAGCTAGTTATTGGTAAAAAGATCATTGACGTTAAGCGGCGAGCCAAAATTTTGCTAATTCAGCTTCACGGCGGTGAAGCTGAATTAATGATCCACTTAAAGATGACCGGGCAACTCATTTATAATATGGAGCAATTGCCGCATAAATACACCCGGGCGATTATTCAATTTAGCGACGGAGCTGTTTTATTTTTTAATGATCTTCGTCTTTTTGGCTGGATTAAAGTAGTTAAAATTGAAGATTTGGCTGAGGAACTAAAAATTTTTTCCGGAGTTGAACCGCTGAGTAAAAAATTTACAGCTAGTTATTTAATTCAGGTGTTAGGCGCTACTAAAAGGGCAATTAAGCTGGTTTTAATGGATCAAAAAAAGATTGCTGGCATAGGCAATATTTATGCAAATGAGGCATTATTTTGTGCAAGAATTGATCCTCGCCAGCCAGCTAAAAATATTGTAATTAACCAACCAAAAAAACTAGTTAAACTTCATTTCTGCATTGTTAAAATTTTACGACAAGCAATTAAATATCGGGGAACAACTAGCTCAGATGAGGCTTTTCGTGATGTTGGTGGCAAGCGTGGTCAGATGCAGAAACACCTTTTGGTTTATGGTAAAAAAGGTGAAGCGTGTTCGAATTGTGGCGGGATAATTAAATGGGTTAAGCTGGGCGGGCGCGGGACTTTTTTCTGCCCTGACTGTCAAAAGTAACATGGGTTATAATAGTTCCAGGATGAAAAAACACTTTTGCTTGATTTTTCTGTCGGCAATTTTTTTATTTTTACGGCTTTATCAACTGGAAAAGCAAATGAACTTTACTG
This sequence comes from Patescibacteria group bacterium, assembly GCA_018813815.1. Lineage (GTDB taxonomy): Bacteria > Patescibacteriota > Microgenomatia > UBA1400 > JAHJAY01 > JAHJAY01. The sequence goes on from JAHJAY010000035.1 coordinate 42,683, forward strand.
CTGATCAAGGCCTGTTTTTTTCAAAAAGCTGGCAAATTTGGCAAAATAAAGAGTTGACGCTTTTAGGCCCTCCAACCTCAATGATTTATCAGGGGCGGCAGTTTTTTCAAGGCCCGGTGATTTACTACTCAATTATACTCTTGCTTTTAATGGCTGGTTGGAGCCCCTTAATTGTTTCAGTTAGCTTTATTTTTTTAAACCTGCTAGCCACGCTTTTGGTTTACTTAGGGGTTAAAAAACTTGCCGGATCATTATCTGCTTTAACCGCGTTTTTCCTGATAGCGATTAATCCAATCCTGATTTATTTTTCTCAATTTTTATGGAACCCTAATTTTTTGCTTTTAATCACGCCGGTTTTGTTTTATCTATTAATTAGTTTTTGGCAAAAGACCAGCCTGTTTAAGCTGTTTTTAATTGGTTTCATTTTAGGCTTGGGATTACAGTTTCATTTTCAGTATTTATTAATCAGTTTTTTGCTTGTTATCTGGTTAATTTTCCGATTCCGCTTAAAAGCCAGACAGTTTCTGCTCTTATTGTTGGGTTTTATTGTTGGTTATTTCCCTTTGATTGTTTTTGAACTGCGTCATAATTTTTATAATTTAAAAACCGTCTGGTTAATTTTACAGAATCAGGGTTTATCCGGCACTCGGGTTTTTGTGGTTCATTATTGGTTAGCCGTCCTGCTTTTTTTAACCATTGGTTTGGGTGTGTGTTTGGGTAGGTTAGCTGCTGCTAATAAATTAGCTTATGGTTTAAGTCTTGGTTTGGCGGCAATGATTTGTTTTTTAACTGGACCTGATTGGCGCGCCAGCCAAAAATCATTTTTACACTGGGATTATACTGATACCAGCAAAATAGCCAAACTAATCGTTGACCAGAATTTAGTCAATTATAATGTAGCTAATTTGCTTTATGGCGATACCCGGGCCCAAGGAGTGCGCTATTTAACTACCATTGCCGGTCAACCGCCCTTAAGCGTGGAAGAATATGAAAATAATGACTATTTGTTTATAATTTCCAGTGACGAATATCAACTAACACGAGCCAATCCGGTTTGGGAAGTTAGTGCTATGCAGCCGGCCGATTTAGTTAAACACTGGTCAATTAACCAGACAGTTAAGCTTTATTTATTAAAAAGGCAATCATGAAATTAAAACAATTAAGCTTGGTTAATTTTCGGAGTTTTTCTAATAAAAGCTTTAAGTTTTCTCCGGCAATAACTTTAATTGTTGGCGACAACGGTGCCGGTAAGACTAACCTGTTGGAAGCCTTATTTTTATTGTCAACCGGCAGAAGTTTTCGTGCCACTAAAGAGGCTCAAATGATTAATAATGGCGCTGAGCTGGCTCGAATTCAGACTCAAACAGAAACTGATAGTTTAGAAATTGTTTTAACCACCGGTGAAATTGCGGGGCAAAAAGTGGCTAAAAAGCGCTATTTGCTTAATGGAGTGGCCAAGCGTCGGATGGATTTTATCAGTTGTTTGCGCTGTGTTCTTTTTCGGCCTGAAGATATTAATTTGATTTTAGGCAGTCCAAGTCTTAGGCGGGATTATTTAGATACGGTTTTAGAGTCAGTTGATTGGCAGTATCGCCGCAGCAATTTGGCTTATCAAAAAGGCCTGCGTCAGCGCAATAAGCTTTTGCAGCGAATTCGAGAAGGAGAAGCCCAGAGGAGTCAGCTATTGTTTTGGAACCGGCTTTTAATTAAAAATGGGGAGTTAATTAGTCAAAAACGTCAAGAATTGATTGATTTTATTAATCATCAGTTGGAGACAGATCAGCGTAATACCAGGCTTGAGTATGATAAAAGTGCCATTAGCCCCGAGCGCTTGGAAAAATATAAAGAGGCTGAAGTTGGAGCGGGAGCAACTTTGATTGGGCCTCATCGCGATGATGTCAAATTTTTAAAATCTAATCAGCGCGATCTGGCTCTTTATGGTTCTCGGGGAGAGCAGCGTATGGCAGTTTTAGCCACTAAGTTGTCAGAGTTAGTTTTTATTACTCAGCGGATTCAGGAAAAGCCGCTGTTGTTGCTGGATGATATTTTTTCTGAATTAGATGAAAATAACCGCCAGTTGGTTTGGCAGCTAATTAACCAGCACCAGACTATTATTACCGCTACAGATGAAGATTTGGTTAGCCAGCAAACTTTTGATAAAATAATAAAAATAGGAAAATGAAAAAGATTGATAAATCAATTTGTAAACACCTTTATCGGCCGCCTAAAGATTCACATAAGGGTCAAAATGGTAAGCTTTTAATCATTGGTGGTTCTGAGTTGTTTCATGCCGCTTCGCGCTGGTCGCTTTTAGTTGCTTCGCGGATTGTTGACATGGTGTTTTATTCTTCAGTGCCGACTAATAACGTTTTAGTTAAAGAAGCCAAAAAAGAGTTTATTAATGGTATTGTGGTGCCGCGTAGTCAGGTTGAAGACTATATTAAAGAGTCAGACTGTATTTTAATTGGACCGGGAATGACTCGGAGTCAAAAAACCGCCCAAATTACCAACCAATTGTTAGTCAAATATCCGGATAAGCGCTGGGTGGTGGATGCCGGCGCTTTACAAATGATGCAAGTTGATTTAATTAATGAGCAAATGATTTTAGTGCCGCATGCTGAGGAGTTCAATCGTTTGTTTGGCGCAGAAAAAATCACCAATGTGGTGAAAAAGCATGGCGGAACTATAGTTTTAAAAGGCCAAGTGGACATTATTTATAATCGCCAACAATGCATTGAAAATCACACCGGTAATGAAGGTATGACAAAAGGTGGAACCGGTGATACTTTGGCCGGATTGGTTGCGGCTTTGTATTGTAAAAATAAAGCCTGGTTAGCCGCCTGCGCCGGAACTTATATTAATGGTTTGGCCGGCGATCAGTTATATAAAAAAGTTGGGCTTTACTTTAATACCTCAGATCTGGCCGACGAAATTCCCCGAGTAATGAAAGAGTTGATGATTGATTAATTTTTTAATTTTTCCTCAAGCTTTGAAAGCTGTAAAGTAATAATTACGGCCAAGACAGTGACAATTGCTGCGTAGATTAGTAAAGATAAAATGCCGGATTGTTGGCCTAAACAGGGTTTAATATAAACTTCAACGGTTTCTTTAATTACATTATTCCAAGCCAGGGCGGCGACTAAGCCAAAACCTGAAGTGGCAAGGGCCAGCATTTGTTGGACAATTGCCTGGGGCAGTTTTTTGGGATCTTTTGGTACCTGAATTTTAGGAGTCATTAATTTTAAATTCTAACACGAATGAATAAGTTACGATACATATTGGACTCTCGGGAGTCTAAAAGTGGGAGCAGTTAAAAACGGTAAAACAGGAGTTCCTTCACAGATATTTTCTCTCTTTGGTAACATAAAAGGCTATAGGAGGTTTCTTATGATTACCTATAGCCTTAATCGCTATGATACCACAGCTGTGGCCAAATTCAGACTAA
>JAHJAY010000047.1 GCA_018813815.1 Patescibacteria group bacterium
CGGCTCCGCGGCAAGGGCATTCCGGTGCTGCAGCGCCAGGGCCGTGGGGACCAGCTGGTGCGCGTGGTGGTGGAGACCCCCACCAACCTCAGCGACGAGCAGCGCGAGTTGCTCGGGCGCTTCGCGGAGCTCGCAGGCGAGAACAGCGCGCCCCGCAGCAAGGGCTTCTTCGACAAGGTGCGCGAACTGTTTGACGCGTAGAGCGGTACTCCGGACCGAGCCGAGGTCGCCCCTTCCAGCGCCGAGCGCTGCTTCGCCTGACCGCGGCCACGTTGCATAGATCTCGCAGGGTCCCTTAAGATGCGCCCATTCGTCGACGACGATGTCGCAGGAGGACTTCGTGAACGCGCGCGAATTTGAGTCTGCCTACAAGGACCTGCTCCGCGATTACGAGCACGCCGGCGAGAACCCCATGAGTTACGGGGTCACCGACTGCAAGCACTGCGCATCCTGTCACTTTTGCCGCGACTGTGAGGCCTGCTACCGGTGCACCCACTGTGTGAGCCTGCTCGGCTGCTCCCACTGCACGCGGTGCCAGGGGTGTCAGAACTGCCACGGCAGCGCCTACTGCATCGACTCCACCAACTGCAGTGGATCGAAATATCTGATTCGCTGCGAGGCCTGCTCGGACTGCACCTATTGCTTCGGCAGCGTCGGGTTGACCAAGAAGGACTTTCACATCCTCAACCAGCCCTACGCCCGCTCGGCCTACTTCGAACTCACTGGTGCGCTGCAGAAGGCCCTGGGAATCAAGGCTCTGTAGTCCACAAGCGGCGGTCCTGTCCCGCTGTGCTAGGATCCCTCGCATGTCATGCATGCACGAGGAGATGACCATGAGAATCATGACCGCGCTGTTGATGGGCTGCCTGTCCCTTGGCCTGCTCGCGTGCCCGGTGGGGCCCACCGGACCTGGCGATGCCAGCACCCTCGATGGCGGTAGCCCGCGCGATGGCTCCAGCGCCGATTCTACCGGCCGCGACACCACGGCCCGGGACAGCTCGGTCCGGGATTCCAACAGTACCGATGGTCGCCTGAACTTCGATGCCAGCGGCTTCGACCTGGCCGCTTTTGACATCGTGGACTACGACGTGGGCTTGATGGAGTACGACGGCATCGAGGAGCCCGGCGTGATGTGCGCGTCCGCGGCCTGTGCCGTGGGAGTCAACTGCTGTGCAGGGCTGGGCACGACCTGCGATCCAGGGACCGGTTGCGGCATGCTGACCATCCCCGTGCCCTGCGATGGACCGGAGGATTGCGATGCCAACCAGGTGTGCTGCGTCAACGGCACGAGCATGTCGGACTACAGCATCACCTGCGTCGCCGAAGGGGCCTGTGGCGGGACGCGGGTGTGCACCACTTCCGCCGAGTGCGGCGCCGGCAGCCTGTGCTGCAGCGCGCAACTGCTGATCACGCTCGGGCTCGACCTGGGCTGGTGCGAGGCGGATCACTGCGGCAACTGACGGCCGTCGCAGCCCTGCCGGGCCTGCGCGCTCAAGGCTCCTTGCGAACCGGCGGCAGTGGCACCGGGTCAAAACCCCCTTCGTGAAACGGATGGCAGCGCAGCAGGCGCTTCAGGGCAAGCCAGCCGCCACGTACAGGTCCGTGTCTCTGCAGGGCTTCGATGGCGTAGGCGCTGCAGGTCGGTGTGTAGCGGCACGAGGGCGGCAGCCAGGGTGAGATCGCCACCTGGTACAGACGCACCAGCCCGATGAGAAGTGTGCGCACAGCTCTCCTGTAGCGCGGGGATGCGCACCTGTGCAACGGACGGCCGTTTTTTTGCCATGTCCCTTCGCACACCTTAAGGTGGGAGCGGGTGCTCGCATCACGCAGGCCGGCCACGGCTGGCGGCAATCTGCAGCGAAGTGCGACACCGTGCGAGGCTCGGTATGAAGTGGCTGCTCATGGGCATCGTCGCCGCGGGGGTGGTGGTGGGTGCGGGCCTGGCCGGGGGCCTGGATGGAGTCGCCGATCGCGCGGGCGATCGCGCCGTGGAGCTGTATCGCAGGCTGGCCGCGAGCTCGCTGCTGGCACCCTCGCCCCCGGAGCGCACTCCGCCTCCCGCACGCCCTGTGCCTGCACGCGCCGTGGTTTCAGCGGCCGAGACAGCCCCGCAGGCGACCCCGACCCCGCGGATCGCCCGCCGTCCCGACGGTGCACCCGGCGAGACCCTCACCGAGGCAGACCGCGACCGCCTCAACCAGATCATCGAGGCCCGGCTCAAGCGCTGACCTGGCCACCTCGCGGGGTCGTGGTTTGCGGCCGCGCCCAAAACGAATAACATCGCCGCATGCCGTCTCGTTTCGTGCCCCCGCAATCGCTTCGCTTCGTGGCCGAGGAGGTCCCCTCCTTCATCAAGGCCCGCAC
>JAHJAY010000036.1 GCA_018813815.1 Patescibacteria group bacterium
ACCGCTCGCCACAGCGAGGACAACCGATAGTAATATGAGAAAGGTTACAATCTTTTTTTGAAACATAAAACAATCTCCTTTTTTATCTGATATTACAACCCGAAAGCTACTTTTTAGCAACCATATAACTTACTTAAGCCGAATTTTTGATAAATTAATTTTTGGTCGGGGTGGCCGGATTTGAACCGGCGGCCTCACGCACCCCATGCGTGCGCGCTACCAACTGCGCCACACCCCGTAAAATGTGGTTAAAGCCACGTTTAATGCGACACCCTATCTTAAAAGGAATTTTATCACAATCACAGCCAATTTTGATAAGCTATTTTTTGAATAACCCTTAATTTAATAGGTCGACATTCCTAATCACGGCCGCGTCGAAAATATCTCTTATTTTTGCCCTCTCGTATTTATTAACAGTTTTGTTAATGTAACTAGATGCAAGGTTTTAGTTTGTGGTAAAATTTTGACATGATTGTTCTGAGAAAATATAAAGGATCTATTGATATTAATTTATTAGACGAGGTTATTAAACAAATTCTAAAAAAGTTTCCCGGTATGAAGGTCATTGAAAGAAGGGGTAGTTATATAATTCAAATGGGGGACGAAAGAATAAGAATTGACTTAAGCTCTGCTTCGAGGATTTCTGTTCTGTTTAATAACCCAACTGTGTGCTCAGTAGAATTTATAAGACAACTAGCTGAAAAACTAAACTTTAGTGTTTACTTTGAACATATTAATTATGGCAAGCCCATAAAATTGAAACAATTAGACGAGGATAGTCTTGATTATTTCAATTTGAGTCGTGATTTTATAAGCGATATAGAAAGACATATTCCACGGTTTTCTTTTAATAGAAAAAACTAAATTATCAATACTACAACAAAAAATATTGCAAAAATCTTAGAAAAATTAGTTTTAAAATATAATCAACCCAACCATGGCAGATATCAAAAAAAAGTGTTCGCAGTGCAATAAAGATTTTCTGGTGGTTGAGCCGGAGCAGAAGTTTCTTAAGAAAAAAGGTTTGCCTCTGCCGGAAAACTGTCCTACCTGCCGGCAAGCAAGAAGATTAGCCTTAAGAAGTCAAAGAAAATTAATACGAGCCCAATGCGATCAGTGTAATAAAGAATTTGTTACCACTCTTGACCCGTCCTCCAAACAAAAAGTTTATTGTCGTGAATGCTATCAGGACTATTATAATAAAGTTGATCCAATTATTACTGACCCTTTACCGGAATGAAGCCTGCTAATTTTTTCCATGAATTTGAAAGATTAAAATTATTACAACCCCGCGTGCCGGACTATAACAGTCTTAATAATGAAAATTCAAATTGGGGCAGTTTTATTCATCAATCAAAAAACGCTTATCTTAGCTTTGATTCCAGCCAATTGGTTGATTGCGGCTATATTTCCGAAGGTTTTAAATTAACTGATTGTTATGATTGCGACTATAGCGCTGAGTGTGAGTTGTGTTATGAGTGCAGTGATGGCTTTAAATTGTTTGATTGTATTTATTGTTATGATTGTAGCCATTTAACGGATTGCCATTTTTGTATTCAATCATGTAATTGCCAGTATTGTTTTGGCTGCGTTGGGTTGAACCATAAAAAATATTGCTTTTTTAATCGCCAGCTAAGTAAGAAAAAATATTTTAAACAATTAAACTATTGGGAAAAACAACCCATAGATAAAATATTTCAAGAGTTGGATAAAATAAGACTTACTGTACCGCGTTATCCTTTGCATATGGAACACGCCAATAACTGCTGGGGTGATTATATTTATCATTCCTCAAACTGTTATTTTTGTTTTGATTCAGCCAATAATGAAGATTGCGGTTATTTATTTGACAGCCATCGCAATAAAAACTGCTATGAGTTAGAACACAGTTTTTGGTCAGAATTATCCTATGAATTAATTGATAGCGCTCATGATTACAACTGTGCTTATATTTACTTTTCTTATAGTTTGATAAATTGTGATTATATGTATGCTTGTCGTAGTTGCGAAGATTGCTTGGGTTGCGTTGGTTTAAAAAACAAAAAATATTGTATTCTCAATCGTCAACTTACGGAAAAAGACTATTTCACCAAAGTTAAACAAATTAAGCTACAATTAGGCTGGCAGTTGAAAAAATAAAGGGGGAGTTATGGAAAAAGTAAAAACTTGTAAAAAATGCGGCAAAAGATTTCGACTTATTCCCATGGAGCTCAAGTTTTACAAGCGCTTTGGTTATCCTGAGCCGGTCAATTGCCCCAACTGTCGAGAAAAAAGAAGAAAAGTCATGCGTAATCCGCATCAATTTTTCAAACGGCCTTGTGACCAGTGCGGTAAAGACATTATTACTACTCATGATCCTAAAAAGGGTCGGATTGTTTTTTGCGAAGACTGTTTTGCCAAATACTATGACCGCGTTGATCCCTTAGAAGCAGACCGGGCACCGGATACAAGCGGTAAAGTAGTGAAAGTATAGGTGTTATGAGGTTTTTAGAAGACTATCAGGAGCTGGTAAAAACTAGCCCAATGATTCTTCGTATGGGGCGGCGGAGTGAAAAGGTTGACTATACTGATCGTATTTATCGCAGCCGTCAAGTATATTTTTCTTTTGATGGCGGAAATCATCTGAGCTGTGCCTATTTATATAACTGTTGGAAATGTACTGACTGTGTTGATCTTTCTTATTCCCGGGAATGCGAACTTTGCTGGGAAAGTAGTGATTGCCTTAAGTGTTATGGCTCGAGCTATCTTGATAATTGTCAGAATCTGACTGAATGCCATTTTTGTTCTCATTGCCGTGCCAGTTCAAACTTGTTTGGTTGTTTTGGTCTACATTTGAAAAAGCACTGCATTTTTAACCGGCAGTATTCTAAAAAAGACTATCAACAAAAGCTGGTTGAATTGAGAAAGCAGTCAGCCAGTGAGCATTTAACAAAACTCAAAGAACTGATAAAACATTTTCCTGCTCGAGGCAGTCATCAGGTTCATACTGAAAATTGCGATTTTGGAGACTACGTGGTGCGTTCAAATAATTGCTACTGGTGTTTTGATACCATAGAAAGTCGCGACTCTGCTTATCTTACCTGGTCTCAGTTTTGCACTGACTGTTTTGACTGTTTTGATATTTATCGCAGCGAATTGCTCTGGGAATGCCGGAATTTAGGTCATTCTTATAATTGTTCTTTTGTTAATAGCAGCGATCATCTTCAAGACTGCCATTTTTGCACTTGCTGTTATCGTTCCAAGCACCTTTTTGGCTGTGTTAACCTTTATCAGGCAAAATACTGTATTTTAAATCAACAGTATTCTAAAAAAGACTATTTGGAAAAAATCCAAGAGATCAAAAAAGAGCTTGATTGGTTAGTTTAAATCTCCACTGCTTTTTCCCAAAGAGTATAAAAGTAGTTAGCTAGGGCTTTGGCAAGCGCCGGGTTGTAAAAGTAAATCGAAATCCGCTCATCAGTGTGTTTAGGATTATTGGCGGAGATCATACAAATTTTTTTATCAATCACTACCAGGTAATAACCCCAGTCTTTGTAGTGTCTGATTTGCCAACCCATCTTTTTCCAGCTTTCTAATAGGCTTCGATTATTTTCATTGTATTTGTGAATGATCATTTTTAATTGTCCGCCGCGTTTAATAAAATTTCTGTTAGCTAAAGTTAATTCTTTAATTACCGGTTCGCCAATAGAAATAATTAATACCTCTTTTTTGGCCTTTTTAACGATATTGAGATAATGTCTGAAAGATTCATTCTTGCCCATGCAAACATCGATATGAGTTCATTGTCGAGGAGAAGGATTGACTAATGTTTTAATTAAATTTTGTTTGGCTTGTTCAAGAGAAACAATTTTGTCTTTAATCAATGCATCAAATGCTAAAGCAGTCGGCAGGGTTTGAATTATTTTAGGGAAAGAGTGACTGGCTGTTACTAATTTCTTTTTTTGCAGGTTTTTAATTATCCGGTGCAAAGCCGCCGGGAGCATATTAAGCGGTTGGCTCAGTTCGCTAACAGTTGATGATCCTTGCTTCAAAATCATCACATAAGTTTTAGCTTCGGCTTTAGTTAGACCAACCTTAACTAAATTTTGTATTATTTCAGGAACAACTTTAATCTGTTTTTTCTTCATAGTTGGTTATTGATTAACATTATTTGGTTAATTTTAACATAGCATTGGTAAAATATTAAATATGGAGAAAACCGCAACTTGCAGTCAGTGTGGTCAACAATTTTTACTGATTGCTATGGAATTAAAGTTCTATAAGCGAATGGGATATCCTGAACCAGTCAACTGTCCTAAGTGCCGGCACAAGAAAAGACAGGAACAACGTGGCTGGCGAGATTTTCATAAACGGGTTTGTGACCAATGTGGCCGGAGAATAATAACAATTTATTCGCCACAATCAGGCGATATTGTTTATTGTGAGAAATGTTTTCAAGATTATTGTAATCATGTTGATCCCTTAAGGGGCCTTAAACCACCGGAGACCAAAATTAAAGCTTAACATGGTTTTTTTAAATGATTATCAAAAGTTAGTCAGAAGCTCACCCAGACCGCCACATTTTTCCACTGCCAATGAAAACTCTCCCCATGTTAACTCAATCCATTATGTTAAAAACGCTTATTATTGTTTTGATGGCGGCTATGCTGAAGATAGCGCTTACTGTTATTTTCCTTATAAAGTAGTTGATTGTTTTGACTGTGATTTTTCTTTTGAGTGTCAACTTTGCTATCAATGTCTTGACTGCCAGAAATGCTATGACTGTGGTTTTTGCCAAAGTTGTTTACTGTCAAAAAACCTCCGTTTTTGCTACTTTTGTCGGGATTGCGAACATTGTTGGAGTTGTGTTGGTTTACACCATAACAAATACTGTATTTATAACCAGCAGTTTTCTAAAAAAGACTATTTTAATCAATTAAAGTCACTAAAAAAGTTGCCCGTCCAAGAACATCAACAACGGCTGCAAAGGTTTAGCCGGCAATATCCTCGGCGGCAAGCCGCCAGTTTAAAATCAGAAAACTCCCCTTTTGGCAACTTTATTACCAACTGCAGTAATTCTTATTGGGTTTTTGATGGTGTGGGCGATCAGGATTGCGGTTATCTTTATCAATCTAAGTTTTGCCAGGATTGTTTTGACTGTGACCAAAGTTATAAAGGCGAATTACTTTATCAATCTGGAGCTGGTGGTTTTAACTATCATTGTGGTTTTATAGATAACTGTCAATTTTGTCGGTTTAGCTGTTTTTTAGAAAACTGCGATTATTGCGATCACTGTTTTGGTTGTGTCAACCTTCAGCACGCAAAATATTGCATTTTAAACCAACAATATTCGAAAAAAGACTATTTGGAAAAAATCCAAGCTATCAAAAAAGAGCTTGGCTGGTATCGCTTGACGTGATGCTAATTTAATGTTAATATAATGCTATTATGACTACTATTCGCTATACATTGAGTTTGCCACAAGCCTTAAATGCCAAAGTGAAAGACTTGGCAGTATCTTTGGGTTTGCCGGTGGCGACATTTATTCGCCATCTGGTTATTCAAGAAGTTAAAAAAACCTCAATGCCGGTTTTTTCTATGAGTCAGCAAACAGAGGAAGTTATTCAAAAAGCCGACCAAGCATATAGCAAAGGAGAATTATCAAGTTTTTCTTCTCCAGATGAAATGTTTGACAATTTAGAAAAAGGCCTTTAATGGTTTTTGTCAGTTATGCAAAACATTTTGAAAAAGAATATCGTAATTTAGTAAAAAGAAACCCAAGGCTAAAAAAAAAGATTAGACAAAAAGTTAAATTATTTCTTCAAAACCCAAAACATCCGTCTTTAAGAATTCATAAAGTTTATTCTTCGAAAATAGGCGAGGCTTTTTCATTTTGGATCGAGGGCGATTTAAGAATTTTGTTTCGTTGGAAAGAGAAAAGCCGAATTGTTTTTTATCGCATTAGCAACCACAAACAAATTTATTAAAATTTTCAAAGGTTAGTTAAACAAAGCCATATCAAATTTTTCCAAACTTACTAATTGCCAGTCGGGTTTTATATCAAGCCGTTGTTTAATCAAGGATACAAGTAGAATTTTTAAGCCGGCTGTTTTTGCTGCCTTGACACCATTGGCTGAGTCTTCTACCACTAAAACTTCGTTTTTTTTAATGTTTTGTTTGGGCCGCAGCTGTTGATAAGCCTGCTGATAGCAGTCGGGAAATGGCTTCCCCCTTTTTACATCTTTACTGCCGACAATAAAGTCAACATATTTTTCCAGTTTAAATTGTTTCAATGCCAGTTTAATATATTTGCGCGTACCTGAAGAAACCACCGCCACAGTTTCAGTGCCAACTTTGGCTTTAACCAGTGCCTGGCGGGCGCCGGGCAATAATTTGGCTTTTTGAGTTACCAGTTTTAAAAAGATACGTTCTCTTTCAGCGGCTATTTTCTTAAGCGGCGCTTGCTGTTCAGGAATTTTAAGGGCTTTGAGCCGGGCGGCAATTATATCTATGATGCGCATACCGCAAAAATCACAATTTTGGGTTTTTTCCTTAGCTTCGTCATAATTGATGTCAAATTTCTTAAAAGCCATTCGACTGGCTTCACTGTGGCACAGTGAAGCATCAATTAAGGTTTCGTCTAAATCAAAAAATACAGCCTTAATCATGTTAATTCACATCGACGATCGTCGTTCTGGTTTAACGCCTAATTATTACCAATTATTAAGCTCGGTTTTTACCATTTCTGTTATTTGATCAGAGAAGAGTTTTTCCATATCAACAATAATTTTTCTTGTTCCGTATATCGGATCGCCGGCTAAAATCTTAATTAATTTTCGTTTGTTTTTGTAATATCCTTTGGTTTTACTAATTAACTTATTAAGAGCATCCCAAAGGATACAGCCAGTTATAAAAATTGGCCCCTTTTTATTTTTGCCATAAAATAATTTTTCTTCCTCTTGTTGAACTTTTATATAAATCATAATCGCCCCATATGAATCTTTAAGGTCTTTTCTGACCTGCTTTGCTAAGTAAGGTTCAAACTCTTGAATTACTTCTGCTCCTTTTTTACTAAGTAAATATAGAGCTTTTTCAGTAATCCATTGTTGGGGGTTCTCAAACTCTATCTTTACAACCATGTCAGTAACAATCTTTTTTATCCGCAAGTAGTGCCAGCCCAGGGGACTTTTAGAATAATTCTCCAGATCAAGCGGATAGTCATAGTGATAGTAATGATGATCCATCGCTGATTGAAAAAGAAAAAGAATAACCAATAAAGCAGCTAGCTGACTGCTTTCTGGTAATTTTCTGATTCTAAAAACTTGCTTTTTTAATTCTAGGCAAAATTTTATGTACAACTTTAAGTTTTTTAATAAAGCCTGACGGTACTTTTCTGGCTTTCTAATATAAAGGGAGATTTGTTTTGCTGAGAGTGGTGGAACAAACTCATCTTTACACCAATTCCATTCTTTATACCGTGTATGAGGATTATCAGGGTAATGTTTCATAAGGGGGTTAACCATCAGCTGCTTTTTTAAAACAGCGGGTAAACAGTTCCTAGAAAAACCAGTTTCTTTAAAGAGGTTCATTTTTCACACAATCGGCTCGGAGAATTCCGGCTTGTCATCTTCAATTTCTTCCAGTACCTGCCATTTGGCAATTTCCGCTTCAACTTCCTGACGCGACCGGCAATAGCTGCTTCGCGAAGCAGCCACTATTTGGGCGGAAAAATCAGTTGGCGGCGTGGGTACGCTCAAAGTATAAGCTGAAAATGCCGGCGAAACCTTGCCGTCAATGCTCATTTTGACATACTGCTCGCGAAAATCGAGATTAATCATGTCTTGGGCGGAAATGGCCGGAGCAAATTCCCGCTGAAGATACTCAGCATCATCAGCTCCGAGCCGGAAGCAAATCAAAGAACCAACATTGCCAAAAGCAGTGGCCTTGACCTCTTCCGGCAGTTGGGCAATATATTGGTGGGCGACAGTTAAACACAGCTTGTATTTTCTCGCTTCAGAAAGAATGTTAACAAAAGCATCAGTGGCAAAGTTTTGAAACTCATCAACATAAAGATAAAATGGCCGGCGTTCGGCCTCAGCTATTCGGGCCCGCTCCATAGCCGCTTGTTGAAACCGGGTGACTACCATAGCACCGAGCAAAGCAGAATTGTCTTCGCCTAACCGGCCAGTGGATAAATTCATAATCAAGATTTTTCCCTGATTCATAATTTCCAACAAGTCAAAGCTCGATTTGGCCTGGCCAACAGTATTGCGAATTACCTGACTGGCGACAAACTGGCCAACCTTATTTAAAATCGGCACAATTGCTTCATTGTCAAATTTTTCATTCCAAGCGGCAAATTCATTGACCCAAAAGTTTTTTACCACCGGATCTTTAATTTGGCTAATAACATTTTGCCGGTAAGTTTTGTCTGATAAAATTTTAATAATGCCCAGAACCGTTGCCTGGGGCGTATCTAAAAGTGCCAAAGTAATATAGCGGATCATGTGTTCCAGTCGGGGATTCCAGTTAACTCCAAAAATCTTTTTAAAAATACCGACAAAACCAGCGGCAATGTGCTGTTTAGCTTCAGGATCTTCAACTGATTCCATGGGATTAAAAGCTAATGGATGTTCCAAGTCAGCTGGATTAAAATAAACGACATCTTTAATCCGGCTTTGAGGAATATAGCGAAGGGCTGCTTCAGCCAAATCACCGTGAGGGTCCAAAATAGCAAAGCCATGGTTTTGATAAATATCAGCCAGAATTAACAACTCTAAAAGTTTAGATTTACCCATACCGGTTTTACCAATGATATACAAATGACGCGGGCGGTCAATCCGCTTAATGCCAAAACGAGTGTTTTCATTGCGAAAGGTAGTTTGGCCAAACAAAGAAATCTCTTTATCTTGCACAGAATCTTCTTTGGGTAAATTCCAAGGCGGCTCAGCCTTTTTCGAAGTGACTGAAACTACTCCGGAGGCTTTGGTTTCTGAATAGGGCAGGTGCCAAAAAGTTGCCAGTTGCCGGGTATTTAATAAGCAGGTTTTGCCAAAAATTGCCCGCTGTTGATATGTGGTTAAAAAGGCCGGTTTAGAATAAAACTTAGAAGGCTTGAATTCATTATAGTCAGTTTTAAATTGGTTAAACCGGCTGGTTAAAGTAGTTAGCTCGCTTTGATTGGCAGATAAATAAACCATTCTAATTACTGCTTGATAATGGGGCAGTTTTAGCCACTCGTCTGATTTGTCCGACAAAGAAGTTTTATTAAATAAAGTGTAGTAAGTTTGACGCAGGCCGCGTTGATACCAATGACTGCCAACTGGTTGAATCACAATTTGAAACCAAACCGACTTTTTCCCGGCTGAAGAAAATTTGGCCATGGCGGTTAACAGCGAATTTAGGGAGTCGGTTTTAAAATCTTCATAGGTTTTAATTGGAAAAAGGTGATTGTGGTTCAGGCGTAGTTCACAGCCTAAGAATTCGCCCTCAAATTCTTTGCCGGCATAATCAGTTGTTTTAATTACTTCGGCTTCAGGGTAAGAAGCATTGATTTGACTTTCAATGGCCGTCGTTAAATTGTTTGGCAGAAAAATAAAAAAGCGGATATTGCCGGCTTGAGCGACAATTTCTAAACTCAGCGGTCGCTTGGTGACTTTTTGCCAAATTTTATCTTTAGGCCGCAAAATTGAATGCCAGCCGGCCAGCATTTCCTCAGCCACGGATTCTTTATTGGAGTTATCTTTAGGTAAACGAATTTCTAGCAATACCCGATCCATATTATTTATATTTTATTGTTATCTGGCAATTAACACAAGTTGGGCTTACCCCATGCCAACCAAAATAATCCCTAAGATCACGCCTATAATGCCGGTTAATTGTTTGGCATTGAGTTTTTCTTTAAGAAAAGTAGTGGCTAATAAAACTGTAACTACGGGATAGCTGCCGGTTACCGGCGAAATTAAAGAAACCGGTCCATAGTCAAACGAAGTTAAAAAAATAAAGCTTCCTGCCAGCAATACTATGATACCCGCAAGAGTTGGGGCAAACTTTTTAGCAGAAAATTTGGGCAAAGTCCGTCCTGACTTATCAAGCCAATAATTAATCGGTGATGTTGCTTGATAGATTAAAGTCAAAATCAAAATATTTGAATAAGCGCCAATTTGATTAGCTGAAATTTTAACCAAAAAATCAGCTGTTCCGCCCAAAAAAGCATAACCTAAACCCCATTTTAGCCAGGAAAGGTCACGGAAAGATTTGTCTAAATTTTTTTTCGGTAAACCAACCAGAACAATGCTAATTAAAATAATAACAGCCCCAACAATTTGCTGTGAATTTATGCTTTCTTTCAGAAATAAACGAGCCATTGTTATAGTAAACAACGGGCAAATAGCAATTACTGTTCCGGTTAAGGCAACTTTGCCTTTATTTAGCGCATAAGGATAAGCACAATAAAAACTAGCAGCGATTATGAGCAGGCTAAGGATTGGTAAAGACGGCCAGTTAATTTTTCCTTGGTTTAACCATAAAGCCGCCGGAATCCACAAAAGCGCCAGAATGTTGCCAATAATATTGTTCCATAATGGCGAAATATTACTCAGGCCCTTTTTCATTAACACCTGAGAACTGCCAAATAAAACTGCTGCTGTTAGAGCAAAAATTAACCAGGTAGGCATGAGGGAATTATAGCATACAGTTTATTGAGCTAATCTTCGATTAATGCTATGCTTTTTGTAGTATTATGGTGAAGGCTGAACGGCAAATTATCACTAGACTGGCAAAGGGCTTTTTTGTTTTGGTATTTTTTTGTCTGCTGGTTTTTTGGTCAAGTGAAAATTGTTTGGCAGTAGGCGAAATTATAAATTTAAAATCCAATAAATCATCAGTTGGCCTTTATGAAAAATTTGAAGTTGAATTCGAACTGACTACCAGTTATTCTCATCCTTATTATTTTGAGTCATCTGCCGGAGTCAGTGACTGGATTGAAGTGGCCGGGCAGTTTACTTCGCCCAATAATAAACAAATCAGCGTACCGGCCTTTTGGTACGTGCCCCATAAGCGTTTGAAGCAGGGCAATCAGGAGGTTTTAGGAGTTAGCGGCCGCGGCCGGTGGGTAATAAGGTTTGCGCCCAGCGAAGCAGGTGAGTATCGTTATTATATAATTGCCAAAGATCAGGCAGGGAGCCGGCAATCGGCTTTAATGAGCTTTCAGGCCGTAGCTTCAACCCAAAAGGGCTTTGTTCGCGTTAGCCCCAGGGATTCCCGGTATTTGGAATTTGATAATGGCCAGAGTTTTATTCCTTTGAGTGGCACTGCCACCTGGATGGGCAGCAGTGGTTCTTATTTTTATGAGGATTTGTTTAGCAATTGGCAGGTAAACGGCTTAAATTTCGCCCGTATTTGGGATCAAAACGACGGTTATAACCTTTCACTTGAGGGCACTTATACGCCTTGGATTCCTCAGACATATGGTTGGAATACTGGCAGGGCGATGATTATTAATAATGGTTTGCAGGGAAGCGGTCAGCCGTTTGCCGGGAAGCGGTCAGCTCTGTTTCGATCCGGCTCGACTACTACCCAAGGTT
The DNA here is from genome assembly GCA_018813815.1 of Patescibacteria group bacterium. Taxonomy (GTDB): domain Bacteria; phylum Patescibacteriota; class Microgenomatia; order UBA1400; family JAHJAY01; genus JAHJAY01. The sequence continues at coordinate 11,565 of JAHJAY010000036.1, forward strand.
ATTACCAACCGGTAACAGTTACTCCGGGAATGGAATACCGGCTTGGCGGTTATATTAAAACCAGTGGTTTGAGTGGTGAGGCGTTTATTAGTGCCGGTGCCTCCGGTATTAGTAGTCCGGGCAGTATCCGTACGCCGTCATTAAGCGGGACTGCTGATTGGCAATGGCGGGAAACCAGCTTTGCCGCCAGCGGCGAGGTGGTTGGTATTTGGGCTGGCGCCAGCGGTCAGGGCGAGGCCCAGTTTGATAGTTTGGTTTTAGAACCGCTTTCCGGCGAATATAATGTTTTAATTGATCCTGGATTTGAGGAACGCTATGCCAAGGATGATCGAGAAGTGAACAACAGTCCGGAGCAGGGGCCGGAAACCGGCCAAGTTGATGTGGTGAGCACTTTGCCCTTAGGAACGGAAATTAACCAGGATGCGGCCTTTCAGATCGACAACATTATAAAGGCCGCAGAAAATCATGGGGTTTATATTCAACTTTGCGCTCATGAAGATGTTTATTGGAATTGGGATAAAACAATTCATAACCAGAATTACGATGCTTGGGCGATCCGCTATCACATTAGCAATCCGGGCCAGAATGAAGCCTATTTAGCTTATTGGAAGCGCAATTTTCGTTATCGAGTGGCCCGTTGGGGCTATTCAACGGCTATTTTAGCTTGGGAGCACTGGAATGAGCACGGTCATTTGAATGATTCTGGGCCGGATTCTTATTACCAGTTTTATCAAAATTATGGCGACTACCAACAATCAACTGATCCTTATAATCATTTAAGGACAACTTCTCAGGGTTCTCAGGTTTTCAGCCGGCCATTTTGGTTATCCGGAGCAGCGGATATAGTCAATTATCATGATTATTTAATGATTAACCGTTATCCGGTAGCTCTGGCAGAAGATGAAGTTTATTTTATTGAGCGTTTTGCTGATTGTTTACGCTATGCTCACAATTGTTCAGATTTAGGATTGGGAACTCAGTCTGGGGTAATGCTTAAGCCTTTAATTTGGGGAGAGATTGGGGTTTTGCTGTCAAATTGGGCAACGCCGGAACCGGCAATGTATGATGGTGCAGGGCCAATTTTTAGTCACAATATTATTTGGGCAGGTTTATTTTCTACTTTGGGTATGACGCCGATCCACTGGAATGGTGATACTCTTGCCGTTAGCGAACACGCTCAATCAACTCGCGCCGCCGCCGCTTTTTTACAGGGAATAGATTGGGCGGGAATGAACTTTAAACCTTATACTACGCCTGATTTAGGTGGACAGTATTCGCAATTAAGTGTTTCCAATAATCAGCTTCGGGCATTAGCTTTGGTGGCTGAGAATGGCAAGCATGCTTATGCCTGGATACAGAACAAAAATAACACTTGGAAAAATTATGCTCAAACCAAAAATGCCGTTAGCGGCAGTTTAACTATTTCCGGTCTTAGTTCGGCTAATTTTACTGTTGAGTGGTGGGATACTTATGGCGGCCAAATAATTAAAAAAGAAAATAAAGCCAGTTCTAATGGCAGTCTTGAGTTGGTTTTGCCTCAAGCAATAGACAAAGATTTAGCGGTTAAAGTTTATACCCAGACAACACTTTCCTTTTTAGATTTGCTGACTGCCTGGTTAACGCCCGGAACTGCGGCCAATAGCTTTGCCGAAGATATTTTTTCAGATAATAAGGTAAATAGTTTTGATTGGGCGTTTTTAATAGGAAATTAAAATGAAATTTAGTTTGTTATTTAAAACAGTTATTTTTCTCTTAGCAATAACGGGTTTTTTGTTAATCACCAAACCTGGTTGGGCAACTGGTTCAGCTGATGTTGATGGCAATGGCGTTATTAATGCCAGGGACTTGCTTCAGATTATTGATGTTTGGGGAGAAATTTCAGCCACCCGGCCAGAGGATATTAATGAAGACTTTTGGGTTAATGGTATGGATGCCGCTTGGGTGATAAAAAACTGGGGAGAGACTGTAATTTCCGTTACGCCCACTCCAACCCCGTCAGCAAGCACGCTTGAGTGGTCCCAGTTTGGTTATAATCCTCAAAGGATTAATTGGACGCCGGTAGAGATTAACAGGCCGTGGCGTTTTAAATGGCAGTGGAATGCGGCTGGTCCGGACGGTAAAACTCAACCGGCTAGTCATTTAACAGTTCCTCATCTGGTTCAGCCGATTACCGGTGGCGGTCGGGTTTATATGGTAGCGGACAATCGGATTTTTGCCTTGTCTGCACACAATGGCCAGGTTTTGTGGTCTCAGGGAAACCTGGGTGGGCTTTTAGCCACTCCGGCCTATGAACAGGAATGGCTTTATTTGCCTTCAACCAATGGTGTTTATAAATTAAATGCCGCCAGCGGTGAAATCAACGCATCTTTTACCGGATCAGGCGGTTTTGAAACTCCACCCTTGATAGCTGGTGACCGAATTTATGTTGTCAGCCAGCCAGGCTATCTTTATGCCCTTAATAAAGCCTCATTGAATGCAGTTTGGCAATATACTGCCGGTTCAGCCGGAGCCACAATGCCAGCCTACTCATCAAAATATGGGGTAGTGGTGTTTGTCAGCCAGGATTTGTATGTTCATTGTGTCGGCCAGGATGGACTTCGGCGTTGGCGGACAAAACCCACTCCCAGACAATACGGTGAGCCGGCAAGAAATAACAAACAATATGCTCAGGCTCAAGGAGGCTGGCCGGTTATTGCCGAAGAGCAAGGCCTGGTTTTGTTAAAATTAAGGCTTGACTGGAACACAGTTTATACTTGGAGTCCTTTTCCTGACACCAATCAGGAAATTCGAGCTAATTTGATTTCTCAGCCAGGCGAGCAATCGTTATTTGCTTTACGTTTAAACAGCGGTGAGCCGGCTTTTATTCCTGCAGTTGGTAATACCGGCGAAGAAGGTTGGTTGGAAAGCCAGCCGATTTTGAGCATTGGCTCGCCGCCAATAATTGCTGAACAGGCTGGCCGCCAAGTAGCTTATGTCATTTATCGCAATGGTCAATCTTGTGTAATGTATAACTATTGTGACGGCCGCTGGGACGCTACTTTGGGAGAAATGCTGCTTGATGGTAATACAATTACCGGTTATGAAGCGGGCGATGTTCGTTTTATTGCGTTTGAAAATCCTTCACCCAGCGATGAAGTCTTTAAATTGAACGGTTCAGGCGCGATTATTTTTCACAACCATTGGCAGGCTGATAAATCCAGGCGAATCATCAACCGCTCCAGCCAGTTGGGCAATTCTTTTAATAATCCGATCCAAACAGAAATTGCTCCTTATGTAGTTTGGAGCGCCTGTGATTGTGACGGTGATTGTAACCCCAGATTGTATCCGGGCGGATCCGGTTATGGATCCTGTTTTGGCCAATGCCATTCAGATATTACCACTCATTATTGCTCCAGTTTATATACTTATGGGGATCAGCGGTCTTATCCGGCCGGATTTTATGAGTATCTTAATGATCGTTATCAAGATACTTGGCCGAAGTATGCTTTTACTGTGGTTAGTGACGGAATGATTTTGTACCGGGCGCCGGACGGGGGATTAACAGTTTTGGAGGCGGGCAATCCTTATTAAATCCTTAGATCGAAAACTTGACAAGCATGATATAGTATATATTAGTTGAAAATTTAACTAAAAGCGTTGGAGTCGCGATCCAGCAAGGCTTCCCGACAAAATTCGGGACGGGTGTGTCCGTAATAAACACTAGAGTGTGTCATATTAAGAAACCGAGCACTCGAACAACGAAGGATTATCCTTTGAGTTTCGAGTCCCGCGGTTAGCGGGATTTTTAGTAGAATAAGGATAATTTAAAAAGGGTGGTACCGCGTTGAATAAGCGCCCCTTTGATTTCTAAGAAAAACTTGGAAGTCAAAGGGGCGCTTTTTTTGTCCGAAATGAGGTAAAAATGACCAAAAAAACTAACAAAAAAATCAATAAGCTGTGGGGTACAGCTTTTGAACAGAAATCCACAGAAGCGGTAATTAAATTTACGGCCGGTCGGGATGTTCAGGCTGTGCCGCCAGCTGACTATAAGCTTTTAGCTTACGACCTTTGGGGCAATAAATCCCACTGTGTGATGCTCTACAAGCAAGGCATTATTACTAAAAAAGACGCTCAAGTAATTCTCAAGGGTTTACTTGAGATTGAGACCTTAGCTCTAAAAGGAAAGTTTGTTTTAGGGTCAGCCAAGGAAGATGTCCATACCAATATTGAATCCTGGTTAATTGAAAAATACGGGATTGAGCAAGCAGGAAAGCTTCATACGGCTCGATCCAGAAATGACCAATGTAACCTTGATACCCGACTTTATTTAAAAGATCAAGTGTTGGGTTTTATTGAACAAGCAGCTGGTTTGGCCAAAGTTTTGATCGTTCAAGCTGGTAAGTATAAAACAACTATTGTTCCGGGTTTTACTCATCACCAACATGCGATGGTCACAACCTTTAGCCATATTTTACTGGCTTTTGCCGCCATGATTGTTAGAGATGCTCAAAGATTTACGACTTGGTTTAAACTCCACAATTTTAATCCTTTGGGCAACGCGGTTGCTTATGGTACCAGTTTTGTGATTGATCAGCAGTTAACCAGTCAACTTTTAGGTTTTGATGCACCTGATGTTAGTTCTTTGGATGAAATTACCAACCGATGGGAGGCTGAGTCAGACCTAGCCTTTAGCATTACTATATTGATGAACCACTTATCTTTAATGGCTCAAACTCTGATTATTTTTTCAACGCCAGAGTTTGCCATGATCCAGCTGGCTGACCAATTCTCAACCGGTAGTTCAATTATGCCTCAAAAGAAAAATCCGGATCCGCTTGAAGTAATTAAGGGCAAAACCGCTTTTGCCGCCGGCATCTTGCAAGGATTACTTGGGTTGGGAAAGGCTAACTTTATTGGTTTTAACCGAGACTCTCAGTGGACTAAGTATTTAATTATGGATTTGGTTGATGAATGTTTACCCGCTCCAAAAGTAATGGCAGGCGTTATTGAAACAATGACAGTTAATAAAAAGAAAATGGCCTTTTGGTGTCAAGTTGGTTTTGTGGGCGCCACCAGCCTTTTAGAGCAGTTGGTAGCGAAATATAAAATTCCTTTCAGACAAGCCAAAATCGTTATGGAAAAAGCGATTAAGCATTCAAAGGGCAAGAACAAAGTTAGTTATTCTGCTTTAAAACAAGCATTTAAATCAGAAAATCTAAAGTTAAACATTAACCCAAAGCAAGTGCAAGCATGGCAGGATCCGATTCAAATTATCAAACTGGCAAAATCATTTGGGGGACCAAGCAGCCAGAGCCTAAAAAAATCTAGCACGATTCTTTTAAAACAAATTGAAGGTTTAGGGGGATGGTTGGAGAAAAAGCTTAATCAAAAACAAAAAGCCCTGCAATTGCTTAATCAACAAATTAAAAAAATTATGGAGGAGATATGACCAATAACATTTTTAGCAAATCAAACTATATTAAAGTTGCCTCGCACGAGGGCCACAAAGGTAAAATTAAAAAAGTGGTTTTGCTGTATTCTGGTGGCCTGGATACCTCTTGCATGTTGAAGTGGATTCAGGATCAATATCAGTGTGAATTAATTGCTTTAACCATTGATATTGGCCAGCAAGTTGAAAATCTGGAGGCAATTAAACAAAAAGCCATTAAGCTTGGGGCCAAGAAAGCGATTGTTTTGGATTGTAAAGATGAATTTGCTGAAGAGTATATTGCCAAGGGTATTAAAGCCAATGCTTCTTATCAAGGTGACTATCATCTGAGTACGCCAATTGGCCGGCCTTTATTAGCCAAAAAAGCAGTGGAGATTGCCCATCAGCATGGATTCGATGCGATTGCTCATGGCTGTACTGGTAAGGGTAATGATCAAGTCAGAATTGAGTCAACCGCGCTTTGTTATGATCCCAATATTAAAGTTATTGCTCCGGTCAGAGAATGGGCCATGGGTCGAGAGGAAGAATTAAAGTATGCCCAAAAGCATGGTATTTCCGTGCCTAAGGCTTTGGATAAGACTCAAGCTTGTCCTTATAGTGTTGATGATAATATGTGGGGTTCAACCTGGGAAGGTGGGGAAATTGAAGACCCTAAACTTGAACCCAAACTGGATAAAATTCTCCAGGTATGCACGCCGCCGGAAAAAGCCCCGGATAAAAAAGAATATGTTGAGTTGGAATTTAAAAAGGGAATACCGGTAGCTTTAAATGGTCAAAAAATGAAGCTGGCAGATTTAATTATGACTTTAAACCCAATCGTGGCCAAACACGGCGCTGGTTATACTATTTTGATTGAAGATCGGTTAGTTGGTCTTAAAGTCAGGGGGGTTTATGAATTGCCGGGCGCCCACGTGATTACTAAAGCGCATTACAACTTGGAAAAATTGGTTTCAACTCAAGAGGAAAATGCTTTTAAGGAAATCATTGACTCCAAATGGGCTTATTTATGTTATAGCGCTAAATGGATGGAGCCGACAATGGATCATCTAAACGCCTATATTAATGACATGAATCAAAAGGTAACTGGTAAGGTTAAACTCAGTCTTTATAAGGGTAAGGCTGAGGTGGTGGCGGTTGAATCAGCCAATTCTTTATTTGATTTAGACTTAGCCACTTTTGATAAAAATCCTAAATTTAACCAGAATTCTTCAGCCGGTTTTATTGAAGTTTATGGTCTAGCTATGAAAACTGCCCATCAGATAAAAAGAAAATGATTAAGAGGCAATCCGAAGCGATGTTTATTTACTTCTTCATCGCCCGGCTGATCCGTTTGATCGCCACAATGTAGGCCGCTTTCCGGAGATTGACCCGTTGTTTTTTACTTTCCTGCCAAATGTCTTTAAAGGCTTTAACCATTTTGGTATCTAATTTTTTAAAGACAGTTGGTTTAGGCCAGTATTTCCCGCTTTTATTTTGTACCCACTCTAACCAGGAAGTAGTTACTCCGCCGGAGTTAGCTAAAACATCCGGTACAAAAACGATGCCTTTTTTATCTAAAATTTTATCGGCGTCAGGCGTAACCGGGCCATTGGCCAATTCCAACACCACTTTAGCTTTGATTTTTGCGGCATTAGATTTATTAATTACATTTTCCAAAGCGGCCGGCACCAAAATATCCACTTTTAGCTCTAAGAGTTTTTCATTAGAAATCTTTTTACTGCCGGAATAATTAATCACTGAACCGGTTTTTTGTTTGTGCTGAAGGACCTTTTGCGGCTCAAGACCATCAGGGTTATAAATCCCGCCTTGAGAATCACTCAGGGCAACTATTTTAAAGCCGTCTTGGTGGGCAACATCAGCCAGCCAATAACCCACATTGCCAAAACCCTGGATGGCGATTGTCAGCGGCGGTTTTAGTTTGAGCATTTTTAGCAATTCCCGCAGAATAAAAAAGCCGCCTAAGCCAGTAGCTTCAGTTCGGCCCTGCGAACCGCCGGCACTAACCGGCTTGCCGGTGAGCATGCCCGGTTCTTTGATTTGCTTGACTTTTTCGTATTCAGCCAGCATCCAAGCCATGATTTGGGGGTTGGTATTAACATCCGGGGCCGGCACATCCAGATCCTGCCCCACAAAATCCGCTAAAGTGCGGATATAAGCTTGAGAAAGGCGTTTAAGTTCTTTGGTTGAGAGTTTTTTGGGATCAACAATTACTCCGCCTTTGCCGCCGCCAAAAGGCAAATCAGCGACCGCGCACTTAATGGTCATCCAGGCCGAAAGGGCAATGACTTCATCGCGATGGACATCAGAATGAAAACGGATGCCGCCTTTGTAGGGTCCCAGGGCGTTATTAAACTGGGAGCGAAAACCTTTGAAAATTTTAATTTTGCCGTTATCAAGTTTAACCGGAAAATTAAGTTCAACCAAGCGTTTTGGCACTGCCAGCTGGTCAATGATTTGCTGATCCAGCTTAAGCACTTTGGCGGCTTGATTAAGTTGAGTTAAATAGCTTTGAAAAGGATTGTCCACAATGAACCTAAGATACTCTTTGCTGGTTTTGATGTCAAGCTTTAAATTTAGTATTGACAAAACAATGTATTTGCAGTAGAGTAGTTTTATTATGAAAACCATTAGTTTGTCTCAGGCAAAAAAGACTCAATATTTACAAGTCAGGCTTGATCCTCGCATGAAAGCTCAAGCAGAGTCTGTTTTAGAAAGACTGGGTCTTTCAATGACTCAGGCAGTTAAATTATTTTTCCGGCAAGTTATTATGAGAAAAGCAATTCCTTTTTCAATAGTGATTCCTAAAGACAAACGTGCCTATGCGACCGTGGAAGAAGAAGCCATGATTGAAGCAAGCTTGAAGCAGATCAGTGAAGGGAAAAGCGTGACAGTGGATATGGAAAATACCAAACAAGTGGCCAAATATTTTGGAGCGTAATGTATAAGTTAGTTTTTGCAGCGAGTTTTTGGCAAAAATATAAGGCAATTTCCAAAAAAGACCCAGGTTAAAAAAGAAAATAGTTAAGGCGCTAAAGTTGTTGGCTTTAGATCCCAAGAATCCTTCGTTAAAATCTCATAAGGTGGCGACTAAGAAATTTGGAGAAAGATGGGCTTCAAGCGTAACGGTTGATTTAAGAGTAATTTGGGATTATGACAGGAAAAAAAAGTTAACAATTTTAGTTTTATCGCTTGGTGGTCACAGCGGCAAACGGAAAGTTTATAGTTGATATAACCAGTGGTGACAACCCCGGCTTTTTTTGCTAAACTTAGATAAGAGTTCTAACTAGAATTGGTTCTGCCCGGTGAGGAGAAATTATCATGTCCAAATCAGATAAGCTTCAGGCTATTAAAATCGCTATGGAACAGATCCAAAAACAATATGGCACTGGTTCAATTATGAAATTAGGTGATCGCACCAGTATAAAAGTTAAGGTTATTTCTACTGGTTCAATTGCTTTGGATTTGGCTTTAGGCGTTGGCGGTTTGCCTTGCGGCCGGATTGTGGAAATTTATGGTCCGGAAGCTTCGGGTAAAACCACTCTTTGTCTCCATGTAATTGCTGAAGCGCAAAAGGCCGGCGGCGCGGCCGCTTTTATTGATGCCGAGCATGCTTTGGATCCCTTAAGAGCCAAAGGAATTGGGGTTAAATTAGATGATCTTTTAATTTCTCAACCAGACACCGGTGAACAAGCTCTAGAGATTACCGAAACTTTAATTCGCTCCGGTGCTTTGGATGTGATTGTGATTGATTCAGTGGCCGCTTTAGTGCCCAAAGCTGAAATTGAAGGCGAAATGGGTGATGCGATGATTGGTGTTCAGGCCCGTTTAATGAGCCAGGCAATGCGTAAACTGGCAGGGGCAATCAGCAAATCAAAAACTGTGGTGATTTTCACTAATCAGATCCGGATGAAAATCGGCATTATGTTCGGCAACCCGGAAACCACTTCCGGCGGCCGGGCCTTAAAGTTTTACGCTTCAACCCGGCTGGATATGCGTAAAACCGGCATGATAAAAGAGGGCGATGTGGTAACCGGTTCCACTCATCGGGTTAAAGTGGTTAAAAACAAAGTCGCGCCGCCATTTAGAATGGCTGAGTTTGATATTATGAATGTTGGGGGTATTTCCCGGACCGGCGGCTTACTTGATGCGGGGGTTGAACTGGGTGTAATTCATAAATCCGGCAGCTTTTTCCGTTATCAAAATAAAGTGATTGGGCAAGGCAGGGAAGCGGTTAAACTGCTTTTGGATGAAGATCCTAAGCTGGCTAAAAAAATTGAAACCGATATTTGGCAAAAAGTTGAAGCACCCCAGCCAGCGCCGAAAAAACCCGGCCGGCCGTCAAAATCATAGACGTGCCCCAGATCACTAAGCTTAAAGCCCAAAAAAACGCCAAAAGAGCCAATCTTTATGTTGATAATCAATTTATTGTTGGTTTGAGCTTGGATCTGGTGGTTAAGCGCGGCTTGGCTGTTGGCCAATCATTGTCCAATAAGCAATTGGACAAGTTATTAACTCGAACCCTTTTAGAAAAACTTTATAATCAAGCGCTTAATTTTTTATCCTTCCGGCCCCGTTCACCTCAGGAGGTAAAGCGCTTTTTAATTAAAAAAACTCAAGCCGGCCCCGAGTTTAAAAAAGTGATTGATTTGGTTTTAACTAAGCTTGATCAGCGGGGTTTGGTTGACCAGTCGGCTTTTGCCCAATGGTGGCTGGAACAACGGTTGCGTTTCCGTCCTAAAGGCAAGCTGGCTCTTAAACAGGAGTTGCGCCAAAAAGGCATTGAACCGCAAATAATTGATCAGGTTTTGGCTGAAGTGGATGAGGTTCAAACAATCCGTGATTTTTATGTTCAAAAACTGGCTAAAAAGTCCAGCTTAATCAGTCAGCCTAAAAAACTGATTGCTTACTTACAGCGCCGGGGTTTTTCCTGGTCAGCTATCAAAACTTGCGTTGACGAATGGGGTAAAAAGGAATAAAATACTTCCCAGTGGATAAATGATAAAAACAAGTTGTAAAATGTTAATTTGTCAAGCGACTGTCTCGATTTAGAACTGTCAACTTCTATAACTGCAAAACGCAGTTAAGTTTTTGTTGTTTATCCCCCGAAAATAAATTAAGGAGCTTTTTATGTCTTTTTTAAAGAATTTAGTGAATGTTTTTAAGCCCGGAGTGACTATTCCCGGTAAACCGGTCAGTCCGGCGGTACCGGTAGTGGCGCCTTCAACTGAGGCAGTTGAGACCAGAGCCAAAGAAATAATTCTTGAGGCCAAGGATAAAGCCATTAGCATTCAGCAAGAGGCTGATGCTAAAGCCAGGCAAATCATTAACCAGCTGGATCAACAAAAAGAAGCGATTTTTAAAAATCAAGCTGGCGTAGAGCGGGAACAGGCGGTTTTACAAGAACGTCAGCGAGTTTTACAGGTTCAGGAAAAAAATGCTCAGGCTCGAGTTAAAGAACTTGAGCATTTAAATAAAACCGCTCACGAGAAACTGCGCACAGTGGCTCGTTTAACCAGAGATGAGGCAAAGGCTTTAGTGTTAAAGACGGTTGAAAACAACCTGACTGAAGAAATTGCCCTGAGAATTAAGGAAGCAGAAGAGAAAATCAGGGAAGAAAGCCAAGCCCGAGCCAAGCAAATTTTGGTTGATGCCATGTATCACGGCGCCTCTGATTATGTGGCTGAATATACGGTTTCAACCGTTAAGCTGTCTGATGAAGATATGAAGGGCAGAATTATTGGCCGCGAAGGCCGTAATATTCGTGCTTTTGAAAAAGTCACCGGCGTTGATGTTGACCTGGATGAAGAAGGTGTGATTCGTCTTTCTTCTTTTGATTCAGTCAGAAGAGAAATTGCCCGGGTGGCTTTGGAAAAACTTATGGTTGATGGTCGGATTCAACCGGTTCGGATTGAAGAAGTAGTTGATCAGGTAAAGAAACAAATCGAACGCCTGATTTACCAAGAAGGTGAAAAGCTTTGCCATAAGGTTAAAGTCTTTAATTTGCCTCGGGAAGTAGTGGCTACTTTAGGCCGTTTTAAATACCGCTTTTCTTATGGTCAGAACATGGTTAGTCATACTTTAGAAGAAACTAAAATTGCCATTAATCTGGCTCATGAATTAAAAGCTGATGTAAACATTGTTCGTTTAGGTTGTTTGCTTCATGATATTGGCAAAGTAGTGCCTGATGAAGACGGCAGCCATGTTGAAATCGGAGCTAAATTTTTAAAACGCCACAATATTCCCCGGGCAGTGATTAATTGTGTGGCTGAACATCATGAGGATAAACCTTTTTCCTCCATTGAATCAACCATTGTTTATATTGCTGACGCTATTTCCGGTTCCCGGCCGGGTGCGCGTTATGAAGATTATGAGGAGTATGTGCAGCGGTTGGAACAGCTAGAAGAAATTGTGCGTTCTTTTAAAGGCGTGAATGAGGTGTTTGCCATTCAGGCTGGCCGGGAGATTCGGGTAGTGGTTGATCCAAAAAAACTCACTGATGCGGCAGTTATCAAATTAGCGGCAGATATTAAGACCAAAATTAGCCAGGAAGCCAAAGCAGTTCCCGGACAAATTAGAGTGACAGTCCTGCGCGAGTTTCGCAGCGAGGCCACGATAGATTAAGGCTTGATTAGCTTGCTAGTTTAAGCTAAAATTAATTGAAAGGTGGTGAAAACTAATGACTAAGCTTGAATTAATTGACATCATTGCTAAAAAAGCTCATTTGACTAAAAAGGCCGCTCGGGAAGCAGTTGAGGCTTTATTGGGAGAAGTCAATCGGGCTTTAAATAAAGGCGAAAAAGTGGTTCTTTCCGGTTTTGGCACTTTTAAAGTGGTTAAAGTAAAAGATAAAAAAGGCCGCAATCCTCAAACCGGCGATAATTTAGTAATTAAAGGCCATAAGGCCGTACGTTTTGTAGTCGGTAAACCTTTAAAGCAAGCCGTAAAATAATTTTTCTCCGGTTATAATGTAGTGAAGTTAAACTTTGTTACTGCCAGTGAAGTATTTTCCCGGGCTCAAGTTTTTATTCGAGCCGATAGTTTTGCCACCAGAAAAAAAACTTTAAAAAATTTAATTTTTTTAGCTGTTGATAAAACTTATAATTCTTCTTGGAAGGGGAGTCATTTTACCAGAAAAGCAGTAGTTGAGGCTTTATTGCAAAAATGTTTTCCTCAAGTTAAAAACCCACACGAAGAAGAACTGATTATTAGTGGCATTAAAAAAATTGTTTTTTCTAAACAAACTTTATTGCCTATAAAAGGTGAAGCCGCTCCGGAAGTGCAGTCAGCGATAATTAATAACCTTGATTTACTTTTACAAGCAGACCAAAAAGTTGAAGAGCAGATTAAAAAAATGACCACAACCGCTTATTTTGCTAAAGTACGTTTAGAGGAAATAGGCAGGAGTCTGCTTCATGTAAGTAGCTTAAGAAATCCCTATTTAATCCCGCCGCCGCCGCCAGTTAGCAAGCAAGAATATAAATCAGTTCCCTTGAGCCGGTCAACTAAAACAGTTGTTTGGCAAATTCTCCAGCACTATACTAAGTCTCGGGTGCTGGAAACCAGGCGCTTGGCCAAGGCAATAATGTTAAAACATGACAGATGTGAATAATTTATTTTCTCCTTCCATTTACGGCTTAATCATTGCTTTAGCTATTTTAATCGGCCTCTGGGTTTGTTTTTTAGAAACCAAAAGAAAAAAACAAGACGTTAAGGTGTTGTTTGACGTTGCTTTTTGGGTTTTAATTAGTGGTTTAGTAGGTGCCAGATTTTATCATGTAGTTCATCAGTGGTCATTTTACCAGGAGAACCCAGGGTTTATTTTTCATCTTTGGAATGGCGGTTTGGGAATTTATGGAGCCATTTTCGGTGGCCTTTTAGCTATTTGGATTTATACTCGGTTTAAAAAGCTTGATTTTCTAATCTGGTCTGATATTGCTGTTTTGGGTTTGCCTTTAGGTCAAGCCATTGGCCGCTGGGCTAATTTTTTTAATCAGGAGCTTTACGGCTATCCCACAAACTTAGCGTGGGCGATCTATATTGAACCCATTAACCGCTTACCCCAATTTAAAAATATTTCTTATTTCCACCCGCTGTTTTTATATGAATCGTTTTGGAATTTGGCAGTTTTCTTAATAATCTTTTTTGCCGGCCGTCGACTGGATAAACGGTTATTAAAGGGCGAATTGTTTATTTTGTATATTTCACTGTATTCTTTGGGTCGATTTTTTATTGAATTTTTAAAGCCTGATGTTTGGCGGCTTGCCGCTTTGCCGGCGGCTCAGTTAATAGCGGTTTTTATTATTGTTTTATGTTTAATTATTACTGCAGTCAGAAGATGTTGGTTTAAACAGGTTAATGTTAAAATATAGGCATGATAAATAGATTAGCTTTAAAATTATTCAGGCGGATAAAAAGGGAGTTGGCAGTTTTTAAGCAATTAAACCGCCAAAATCAACTGCTTTTGTTGTGTTCAACCTTATATTGGCTGGCTAATCCCTTTGTTAGCTTGTTTTTAAATATCTATTTATGGCGCGTGGCCAACAGTCTGTTAATGGTCGCCTGCTTTAACCTGTTTTTATTTTTGGGTGTTCCTTTTGGTTTTATTCTTAATGGTTGGTTGCTCAGAAAACTAAGCAATAAAACCGCTTTACGGTTAGGTTTGATTTTACAAGGAGTTTTTCCTTTAATTTTGATATTGCTGGGAGAAAGCGCTTTTCGCTATTTGCCCCTTTTAGGGTTTATTAATGGTATTAATGTCTCATTTTATTGGGGTAATTATAATTTGTTTATTTATGATTTAACCACTGATAAAACCCGGGGTTATTATACCGGCATAAATACGCTTTTAAGCACAGCAGCTGCAACTTTAGCTTCACCTTTAGCCGGGTTAGTAATTGGCGTGTTGGGGCAAGGCTGGTTACAGCTGGAAGTCAGCCAAGCTTATTATTTATCTTTTATTTTAACCACATTTATCTTTGTTTTGGCCGCCATGGTTGTTGGTCAAATAAACACCCATGAAGAAGCGTTGGATTTTTCTTTATCAGGATTGTTAGCCAAAAAGAGCCCGGGTTGGAACAGGATTCGGCTTTTAAATTTAACTACTGGTTTTTATGGTGGGGTTTTTTCTTTTTCCCTGGGAATTTTGGCTTTTTATTTTTTTGGCCAAGAAACCGGTGTGGGTTGGTTTAATGGTTTAATTGGAATAATTAGTGCTTTAGCCGCTTATTTAGCCGGCCGCTTAGCCACGCCAAGCCGACGGATTTTAACCGCTTTGGTTGCTGCAATACCGTTTTTTATTGGCTCATTAATATTTAGTTTGAGCTGGTCGCTGGTAACTTTTTACGTGTTTGCGATTTTAACCGGAATTGGGACTACGGCTCTTTTAACGGTAAAGATTCCTTTAGATATGAAAGAGATGGATCAAGGTCATCTCTCCGAGACTCAACGCTATAAATATCTGGTTGACCTTGAGATTTTTCTTAACAGTGGGCGAGCCCTGGGAATTTTATTGCTTATTCTTCTGGCCAATGTTTTTAGTTTTGAATTGGCCTACCGCTTAACCATTTTAGTGATTGGTTTTATTCCTTTCATTGTTCTTAAGCTAGTAAAGAATTTGAATGGTTGAAGAATTAAAAATTCAGAGTATGTAGTTGCTTCTTTTGATGAGCCAAAATTAAAAAATGAGCAGGTTTTTGTAATTACCACCATTTTGCCTAACGTTCCTGTATATGCAAAGTTCGAAGTGAAGAATTTGGGTGAAGGCAGAGGGGAACCAAAGGGGTGAATGCCTGAAGCCCAAAATAATTGAAGCTTAAATAACACTATGCTAAACTAAATCAATGGCTCAAAACACAAAAAAAATAATCAGTGAAAATCTAATAAAAAATTTATTAGTTTTAATGGTTACTGGTTTAACCTTCCCATTTATTTTCAATAACGTAAGTAAAGTCAATACTAATCAGGTTAGTGATTTATTAATCGTAATAAGTATTTTATTGTTGATTGTTGAATTTACCGGATTTTCTTTCACTTATGAAAAGGTAAAGCTTAATTCTATATGGGAAAGAGTTCTGGCTCACTCGATAACATTTATAGCCTTATTGCTAACAGCTCTACTTTTAGAAGTAATAGTAATTATTGCTAAATTCATTTATCCATCATTTTTAGTTTAAGTAAGGAAATGTATTGGTAAACGAAGTTATAGCCGCTTCTTCCAGCAGTCCCATAATTTCTTAAGATCATCTTTGTTTTTAACCCGGCTGAAAGTAAAGTACCAGCGCA
>JAHJAY010000037.1 GCA_018813815.1 Patescibacteria group bacterium
AGCGTTTTTTTTAACATTTTAGCCCCCTAACTGAAAACGTTTTCGGTTACGGATGAGATTATCCCACACCATCAGGCTAAAGTGAAGTTTTTACCAACGCGTTTTGATCATTAACCCAATTAACATAACTTAAACCAGGAAACTAGCCGTCTTTTGACATCAGCGAGGCAAAACATTGGGGGTCCTCACCAATAAGTTTTCCGTCCCCAATCTCACCCCCATATCCCAAAACCGTTGCGCGACAGGCTCCGCGACACTGACGCATGTAGTATGTACAATCAGTACAATTCACTTTTTGCGCATTTCTAAAACTTTTAAAATTGGGGTGATGCCAGGCTTGCTGAACAGAAACCTCATTCATATTTGGCCCCATAAACTGACCGACTGCATCCGCTTCTAAAACAAAAGGACAACTAAATACTCGTCCATCCGGCATCATACTAATAGCCGTAGTTAATGCCCCACACTCTGAATAGTTAAAAGGAAACGGTCTGCCTGACTTATCAGGATAGTCAGGACAGAAAAGATCTTTGTATTTTAAAATCACTCGGATACCTGAATTCGCCACCTCAGGTTGTTCCCGCACTCTTTGGACTTCTCGGACAAAAGCCATATACTCATAGGTTGACAGCATTGTTGTCTGAAGTATACTGCGAGCTCTACCGCTGGGTTTTAAAGGCATAAAAACTATATTAAAACCGTGCCGAGCGGCTAATAAGGCCAGAAATTCGACCTCGCTTACATTATCTCTCCCCACGGCCGTAGCAATGTTGACATTTATTTTTTTTGACGGATAGCGGCGATTATACTCAGATAATCGAGTAAAACTCTGCATCGCCCTGTCAAAGGAGCCAGCTTTTCGCCTTTGATCATTAATCTCTCGACGACCTTCAAGGCTAATCACGATTTCATCAAGACCAACATCTAATACCCGACCAACAATTCGATCAGTCCACCATCCATTAGTATACAAACCAACATTCATACCTAGGCCTTTAGCTACGGCAATAGCCTCAAAAATGTCAGGTTGAATTAATGGCTCTCCACCAGTAAAACGCCATTCAGTTGTTCCTGCTTGATAAAACTTTTGTAAAATCGCTATAGTTTGCTCAAGGGTTCGGCGTTCCTCGTCAACTAGGTTACCACAAGCAAAATAACATTGGGGACAGTCAAAATTGCACCTTTTAGTATAAGTGTCAAACACCCGAATCGGAGAGGTCAACATTCCTTCCGGAAGAGTGGTCGGCGGCGGAACAATTCGGTAGTGTCAACCATCATTGTGTAAAGCTCCCCTGGGCAGATGGATAGTTTTGGTTTAAATAATTAATAATTGAATTAGCATAACGCTTTTTGCTTTCCACATTGTTAAAGCTGGAGTCAAATACTTTAATCCGGCGCCTGATTTCTCTAAACTCCCGTTCTAAAATATTAGTGCTTCTGATTTTACTCCATTGCTCTTTGGGGAATTGCAGATAAGTAAAGCAGGGCTCCAGGTTGTGCCGGAAGCTATTGATTACATTTGGTTCTTTTAAATACCATTTTTTACAAAAGCTTTTAGCTTCCTTTATGGCCGCCTGTTTATTTTCTTGATTAAAAACAACCTTGATGTCTTCACCAATGGCGGCCTTGTGTTTATGCCTGGCCTTGCCAATAACATTCCTCATTTTATGGACAATGCAGTTTTGAACCGGAGTATTCGGGAATAGCTGCTTAATGGCTCCATGAAGCCCTTCGGTATCATCAGTAATGGCCAGCTGCAGGTTTTTGCCTCTTAGACCTCTTTGTTTAATGGAGGATAACAGTTTATACCAGTTTTGGTAAGATTCTGATCGTTCCACCGAGAAGCCGATGATTTTTCTTTTTCCATCGGGCCGAATGCCTAAAACACAAAGAAGAACTCCTTTGTTGTTTTCCCAGCCATAGCCTTTAACCTTGCTCCATAAGCCATCAGCCAGCAAGTGCTTAAAGTTATCATCTAGCATCTGATCATTAATATTAGCTTCTTCACAAACAGCCAACTGTTTATAGATTTTGCCTACCCGGTTGGCTGAAATGGTAATTCCCAGACAGGTTTTGGCTAATTGCCTGATTTTCCTTTGTGAGATTCCCAGTAAATGCATTTGTTCAATTAATCTCATAAACTTTTCTTGCTCAGCAGTAAAAATATTAAGGGTTTTTGGCTGCCAGCCGTCAGGTTTCTGCCGGAACCGGGGAACATTAATTCCTTTAACTTTGCCCATGGAAGAAATCATATTTCTAGGGTAATGGCCATTAAAATAGAGCTTGTCAATAAATCCCTCTGTTTCTTTTCTAAATTCATTCATTTCTGTTTTAATCATGGTTTTAACCGTTAACCTGATAAGCTGCTTCAAGCTTTCAGTAAAGCTTGATTCCAAAAACTTAATCAGCTGTTGGTTATTTTCAAATATCGGCAGTTTGTTAATTTTGCTATAATTTCTTTGGGCGGCGTTAGACATAGATACCTCCTAATTAAACTTAGTAATGTATCTATCCTACCCGCCCAATTTTTTTGCTGTCAAAAGCTCTTTTTTTACTTTCCGGCTTTTTTACTTTTTTAATCGTTTTATTGAGAATCTTTACACAATGAAGTTATACGCTACCAACAATTCGAACACTCACTAAAGACAAACAGCCGGATTCATCAACATCAATAAAACCCAGCTGTTTAAAAACCGAAATTCTGGAGGCAAAGATTTTGTTGCTACGAATGGCTCGGTCGAAAAAAACTTGTTCTGCTTCAGCCAAACTAGCTAAAAACTCGTATTCACTCGGATTGATCAATTCGTATTTAGCAGTATGGACATCATAGACTAAACCACCAAAGTATTCCTGACGAAGTGTAAATCTGGCGGGATCTGTTTCTGCTGTCATTAAATCAATACCTTTTGGCTTAAGTAAGTTATTGTATTGGTAAAAACTAGCTTCCGGGTTGTAATATCAATTAAAAAAGGAGATTGTTTTATGTTTCAAAAAAAGATTGTAACCTTTCTCGTATTACTATCGGTTGCCCTCGGTGTGGTGGAAA
>JAHJAY010000038.1 GCA_018813815.1 Patescibacteria group bacterium
AATTCCCACAATTGCACTGGTTGGGGAATCCATTCAGCCGGCACGCTCCGCTATTCCAGCTATGAAGAGGCGATTGCCGATTGGTGTAAAGGATTTTCTGAAAACTACCTTAACGAAGGTTTAACTACCCCGGACTTGGTAGTTAAACGCCACACGCCCCACAGTCCAATTGACCAAGACAGCGGCCGCCAGGTTTGGGCAATTAAAGCCGAACATGAGCTCAATACTTTAATGAATGGCCTATAGCTCTAGTACTTGACACATTATAAGACTTTGATATAATACCCTTAGATCCATCGGTTTGCCTCACCGGGCCTACTGGTGGGTTTTTTTATGGTATTATATTATTAAGCCGCAGTGCTGGAATTGGCAGACAGGCACGGCTTAGAACCGTGTGGGGCAACCCGTAGAGGTTCAAGTCCTCTCTGCGGCACCACGTAATAAATTTGTCAAGCAAATTTAAACGTAGTTAGTCGCGTTTAAATCTTTGATTTATTATGCAACACCTATTATGTTTAATTTAATAAAAAATTTACTCAGCAAATTGGACCTTTTAGAACGTTTAAGCAAGCGTTTTAAAACAATCGGCCGTTGGTTAACACCTAAGATTAAACGCACTATTTATATTCTGCTGATTTTAACCCTGCTGATAGCGGTTTTTATTTTCTGGCGTCAAAAAACACAAGAGCCGGATTTTGAAACTACTCAAGCGGCTGAACAAACTCTAACTGAAACTGTGTCCGCTTCCGGTTTAGTCAAATCAGAAGCTGAAGTAACGCTTAAATTTCAGGCTTCAGGTCAATTAGCCTGGGTGGAAGTTAAAGAAGGCGATCAGGTTAAAAAATGGCAAGCCATTGCCGGCCTGGACAAAAAACAGTTAGAAAACAGTCTTCGCCAAGAGTTAATTGATTTTCAAAAAGAACGCTGGGATTTTGAACAAGACCAAGAAACTTATGAAGAAAGCATTATTAGCAGTGAAATTAGGCGCGTATTAGAAAAAAATCAATATGACTTAGAGCGGACAGTCATTGATGTCGAAGCAGCCAATTTAGCCATTAAATACGCCACTTTAATCAGTCCGATTGACGGCATTGTCACCCAGGTTGATGTCCCGGTAGCCGGCGTTAATATCACTCCGGCAACCGCCGCTTTTGTGATTGCTGATCCTAATGAGATGGTTTTTCAAGCCAACATTGATGAAAGTGAAATCGGCCAAATTAAAATCAAACAAAAAGCCAACTTATGGCTCGATGCCTATCCGGAAGAAAAACTTGAAGTGGAAGTAATCCAGATTGGTTTTAGTTCAACCACTACTTCGGGTGGGGGAACGGCTTTTCCGGTTAAAGTCAAACTCCCGGCCAATATGGAACAAAAATATAAACTGGGCATGAATGGCGATTTGGAAATTATTGTTTCGGAAAAAACGGCAGTTTTAAGCATCCCTTTTGAAGCCATCAGAGAAACCAATGGTGATAGTTATGTTTTTGTCCAGGAAAACCAGAAGTTTAAAAAACGTGCGGTAAAAACCGGCTTTTCTAACGATGTTTACACTCAAATCATTGACGGCCTTAATGCAGGTGAAACAGTCGCCCTGTCCGGCTTTAAAGAATTAGAACGTCAAAACCAACAGTGAAAAAACCAGTAATTATTAAGCTTTCCCGGGTGAAAAAATACTTTCCTCTTGACGGAGTCACGGTTAAAGCTCTGAATGATATTTCTTTGGAAATTCATCAGCAAGAACTGATCAGCATCATCGGTCCTTCAGGTTCAGGTAAATCAACTTTAATGAATTTAATCGGCTGTCTGGATAAACCGACCAAGGGCCGATTGATAATTAATAATAAGGCCGCGGAAAACATGAATACTGATGAGTTGGCCAGGTTGAGAAATAAAGACATTGGTTTTGTTTTTCAAAGTTTTAACTTATTGCCCCGGTTAACCGCCCTGGATAATGTTGAACTGCCTCTGATCTATGCCGGTGTAGACCGTAAACGGCGAAAAAACATTGCCCGGGAAAAATTGACGGCCGTTGGCCTGACCGACCGGCTTCACCATTTTCCCAATCAGCTTTCCGGCGGCCAGCAACAGCGGGTTGCCATTGCCCGGGCCCTGGTCAATAATCCTAAAATTATTTTAGCCGATGAACCAACCGGCAATCTGGACTCTAAATCAGGCGATGAAATTGTCAAAATTCTGCAAGATTTACATCGTAAAGGTAAAACTATTATTGTTGTTAGCCATGACCCGGATTTTGCTAAGATTTCTCAAAGAATCATTAAGCTCAAAGATGGTAAAATTATAAATTAAAAATTTTATTAATATGGAATTTAGCGAAACCGTCAGATTAGCTCTCGGTTCTTTAAAAAGCAACAAACTCCGCTCATTTCTCACTATGCTGGGGATTATTATCGGCGTGGCTTCAGTAATTTTACTGGTTTCCATTGGTTCGGGCCTAAAACAGTACATTACCCAGCAATTTGAAGAACTGGGTTCTAATTTAATTATGGTTATGCCCGGTAAAATTCAATTCAGCGATGAAGGCGGCCGGGAAGGCGGTCCTCCGGGAGTAGCGACCAATAAACTTACCTTGAGAATCGCCAATAAAATCCAGCAAGAAAGTGAATATGTTAAAACCGCCCTACCAATTGTTACTAAATCTTTAGTGGCTAAATACGGCAATAATTCCCACCCAACCGGCATTATCGCCTCAACCGAGCAATACACGGTTGTCCGCAGTTCAGAAGTCAGTGAGGGCCGGGATATTACCAAAGCAGAGGTCGCTTCAGCTAAGCGGGTAACAATTATCGGTCCGACTTTAAAAGAAAAGCTCTTTGCCGATTCTAACCCTGTGGGCAAAAAAATCAGCCTGGCTGATCAAAAATATACCATTATCGGCGTCTTTAAAGAAAAAGGCGCCACCATGGGGCAAGATATGGATGACATGGCTTTTATTTCCATCACTGCCGCCAGCAAACAGTTTAATATTGAAAAACTTAATTATATTTATGTTGAGTCCACTTCAGCCGATGATACGGTCAAAACTGCAACTGAAGTAAAAAAAATCCTGCTCAAAGAAATGGATGAAGAAGATTTCACTATTATGGACAGCAAAGACCTGCTTTCCAGTATTTCTTCGATTTTATCGGTTTTAACTATCGCTCTGGGCGGTATTGCTGGCATTTCCCTGCTGGTCGGCGGCATTGGCATTATGAATATTATGCTGGTTTCAGTCACTGAGAGAACTAAAGAAATCGGCTTGCGCAAAGCGGTTGGCGCCCGGGAAACTGATATTTCCAGCCAATTTTTAATTGAAGCGGTTGTTCTCAGTTTGGCCGGCGGTTTAATCGGCATTATTTTGGGTTTTATCGGTTCATTGATTTTAGGTCACTTTTTGAAAACCGCCGTTACCCTCTGGTCAGTTTTATTGGCTTTTGGCGTTTCAGCCGCTGTAGGAATACTTTTTGGTTTTGCGCCGGCGGCTAAAGCGGCTAAACTTGATCCGATTGAAGCTTTACACTATGAATAAATTAAACAAACACCTGGCCCATATTTTAGTTATCGCCTTAGTCCTGATTTCTGCTTATCAAATTATTGCCAGTTTAGAGGATGTTTTTTTTCTGGTTCAACAAATGAAACGACAAATTACTATGACGGAATTTAAGCTCTTTTTACAAAAAGGCTACTTGCTTTTTCTGACCGCTGGCTTGGATTTAACTTACGCACTTTTTTTGTTAGCCATTCCCCATAACGCAGTCAAGATAATGCATTTGGCTTTAGGTTTGCTTATATTTTTTATTTCACTCTATTTCTCATTTATGGTACAATAATGCTTGTTATGACTCAAGTAAAAAAATCACAACTGTCACGATTAGCCAATCAAGCTTTTGAACTCAGCTTTAACATTCCCTGGGAAGCAATTGATAAAACCTATCAGGCCGAGTTGGCTAAAGCAGCTGAAAATGCGACTTTAAAAGGTTTTAGAAAAGGTAAAGCGCCGGTTGAATTGGTGGAAAAACAAGTTAACCAGCCAGCACTCTATCAAAACGCCCTAAAAAGTCTTTTGCCTAAATATTACACGGAAGCCATCAAAGAGCATGATCTTAAACCAGTGGCTAATCCCAAAATTGATACCCTTAAATCAGAGGCAAAAGAAGACTGGCAATTCAAAGCCACCAGTTGTGAGTTGCCCCAGGTTCAAGTTGATGGTTTTGAAACGATTGTTAAAGAAGCAGCCACTCCAGAGCAATTGTGGACCCCGGGCAGCGGCGGAGAAAAACTGGACGAAAAAAAGGCTCAAAGTCAAAAACTGGGTCTGATTTTTAAAGCTTTACTGGAAAAAATAAAGCTGGATCTGCCCGAAATACTGATTGAGCAGGAATCCGGCCGGCTATTAAGCCGTTTATTGGCTCAGATTAACCGGCTAGGCTTAGTTCTGGATCAATACTTGGCCTCAATTAATAAAACTGCGGAACAGCTTCAAGCCGATTATAAAAAACAGGCTGAAGATAGTCTTAGACTTGAATTAATCCTTCAGACCATTGGCCAAGCTAAAAACATCACTGTTGCTCAAGAAGAAGTGGACAAAGTTATTCAAGCCGCTCCGGACGAAAAAACCCGACAAGCTTTTCAAACCCCGCTTCAACAGGCTTATTTAAACGCTAACCTGCGCAAACAAAAAGTTATTGACTACCTATTGGCCCTATAGTATAATATGGGTCTAACAATTTTCCTGCCTGATTATTTTAACTATGGACAACAATTTTGATCCGTTTAACACCAAGAAAAAGAAGTCAAATAAAAAAGCCAAAAATTTTATTGAGGCTTTTCGCGATATTGGCAGCGGTACGGCTAAATCTTTAAAACAGGATGTGGCCGGCGGCATGGCTAAAAGTGCCGGTCAGCAAATTGGCGGTTTTTTTGGCCGCGCTCCTCAGGTCAATCAGGGCGAACTCCAACCCAATCAACCTTTTAACTTAGAAAATGTAATGCAGCAGCGCGAACAGCAGGTGCGGACGGAAGAACGCCGCTTTGCCGAACAGCGCCGCAGCGAAGAAAAAGTCGTTTATTGCGCCAGAGACCAAGAAACCAAACTGGAAATCAAAGCCCTGCAGGAAGAACTCAGTAAATTTGCTAAAACCGCCGGCGCTCTTGGTAAAGAAATAGAAAAGGCCTCATTTAATGCCGTCGTTTCTCCGGGAACTTATCATGTTAATTTTTTCCAACGCCTCCGCAGTTTACTGGCTGAATTAAGACACAAAATTGCTGATTCCCAAACCTGGTTATCAGCCTGCAATAAAAAAGTGGACAAGCGTTGTTTTTATTGGCGGCAGGTTAAAAAATCCGGCACCAAATTCATGCTCTCCCAAGAACGCTACATGTCCACCCAAGCAGGGTAACTCCGCCTTCAAATTGTACCGAACTTTTGCTCGAGAAGCTTTTTTTCCTGAAGAATACGTCGGTGAGCCGCTTTTAATTTTTGGGGAACCGGCTGTTTAGTTTTTTTAAAATAGTCATAGATCGCTTCACTTAAAGCATCAATTGCCAGCAATGAACAATGGATCTTAATTGGCGGCAAACTGCCTAAAACCTTAATCACCTGGTCTTTGTCAATTTTAAGCGCCTGGCTGATGGTTTTGCCTTTGGCTAATTCAGTCACCACGCTGCTGGTTGCCAAAGCCGCCACACAACCAAAAGTCTCCACACCAATTTCCTCAATCCGCTGGTCCTGAACTCTAATATAAAGCCACATTATATCGCCGCACACCAAATTACCTACTTTACCAATCCCATTAGCGCCTTTAACCTTGCCCAGATTTCTGGGATTTTGAAAATGCTCCATGGTTTTGGCGCTATAACTATTCATTTAAATGGTGAGGCTTTTCTTAATTTGGTTACCACTTCAGGCAATGCCTGTAATACATAATCAAGTTCTTTTTTGGTTGTCCTGCGGCCCAAACTCAACCGCAATGAACCGTGAGTTTGTTCCGGTTTAAGCCCTATGGCCAAAAGGGTCTTGCTCGGTTTAAGCTCAGCCGAAGAACAAGCCGAACCGGTTGAGGCCGCGATCCCTTGTTGATCTAAAGCAAAAACCAAGGCTTCACCTTCAATAAAATCAAAACGAAAATGGACGTTATTGGGCAAACGCTGTTTGGGATGCCCATTAAGATAGGAGTGGGGAATCCTGCTTAAAATTCCCTGAATTAAATAATCCCTTAATTTGGCTATCCGCCGGCTGTCTTTAATCCTAAGCCCGTCCGCCAGCTTAACTGCCTGAGCCAAACCGACAATGGCCGGTAGATTAACAGTTGCCGCCCGCCGGCCGGCCTCGTGTCCGCCGCCATGAATTAAAGGCTCAATTTTAACCCCATCTTTTATATATAGTATAGCCGCACCCTTGGGGCCATAGATTTTATGGCTGGAAGCAGTTAAAAGATCAACCCCGACGTCTTTAACATTAAGGCTAATTTGGCCGCAGGCTTGACTGGCATCAGTATGACAATAAACTTTTTTGGCTTGGCAAACTTCAGCAATCGCTTTAATCGGCTGAATCGTGCCGATTTCATTAGAAGCATAAATCACTGAGACTAAAATCGTCTCTGCCCGAAGTTTCTGTTTCACCTGCTGAGGATCAACTAAACCGTATTGGTTCACGGTCAATTCTTCAACCAGCCAACCCTGCTGTTTCAACCATTGGGCTGACTGCTGAACACAACTATGCTCAATAGGTGAAATTAAAATATGCCTGCCTTTGGCTTTATTGGCCCAAGCCACACCCTTAAGGGCTAAATTATTACTCTCTGAGGCGGAAGCGGTAAAAACAATTTCCTCTTTTTCCGCGCCGATAAAATCCGCCACTGTCTGCCGGCTGGCTTCCAAAGCCTTTTTAGCTGACTGCCCCCAACGATGCAAAGACATGCTGTTGCCAAAATCTTTATCAAAAAAAGGCCGCATTGCTTTCATCACCAACGGATCAACCGGCGTCGTCGCCGCATAATCCAAATATACTTGCCTTTTTTTCACCATGCCCCAATTTTACCTCTTAAAATCTTGCAAAACAACATATATAATTAGGTTATGCCTGAATCAGACGTTATTGGCTCACCAAGGATAGAATCCGACAGAACCGCTCCGACACCGGACATTACTCTATTGGAACCGATAATGATCAATAACAAAGTTGCTAGCAGTATGGTTCATGCCTATAACACCCCTATATCCTCAGCGTTTGGGTTTTTATGTCTAAGCGCAAGAGCGTTGCCGAGTTTAAACCCAATTTTACAGCGACTGGCATCAACCATACGCCTAAATCCTAAAACCAGAGAGCGGTTTCCTTCTCAAGATTGCCAGTTTACTCCATCTATTATTAATTATCTATACACAGGCGAAAACCGCGCTCAAGCCAAATCAGAATTAAAACGGGTCGTGGCCCAAGTTTGGCCGGCTGGCCTGCAAGGAAAAAACCTGCGCCGCCGAATAATCGACGCCGCCGACCGTGATGAATTTTCTGCAGTCTTCTGGCAGATAACCGCTAACCGCTTAAAACTAGTCCTTGCTGAACTTAACACACAGCTCCCGACAGAAGAAACTAAAGGAGATATATTAAGGATTAAAGCTAGTCTAAATATAGCTATGAACGTGGCCGGTATTTTCGCAGTTTTTTCCAAACCTGAGATTTTAAAACAAAAGCTGGACAAATTGCCTCAACAGTTTGATCAAGAGAGTTTAAATAGAATTCATAATTATCTCGTGGAAGCGGGGGTTAACTATCTTCCCGGCCACACTCCTTCAGAAGAAGCCTAAACTACATGACCACAACATTCCAACCCAAGCTTTGGCTCTACCGCTTAGCTGATTTCCTCCTCATTGGCGGCATTGGCCTGCTGATTTTTATCTTTTTCCCAATTGCCAACCAGGAAATCAATTACCAAATCAAAAAAAAATCATTTGAACGATTGGAAGTAATTAATCAACCAAGCCAAGTTGATCAAGCCAAACAACAAGACTCATTCCGCTTTCAGCCCAAAATGCTGGTACCAATTTCTTTTGATTTTTCTTTAGTTATTCCCAAAATCGGCATTAACACCCCGGTTTTCCCTAATATAAACAGCGCTGATCCTGACGAATACCAGCCAATTTTAAAAAAAGGCGTTGCTCACGCCCAGGGCAGCAGTTTGCCTAACCAACCCGGTCCGGTGTTTATTTTTGCCCACTCAACTGACGCTTTTTATAATATCAGCCGCTATAATGCGGTTTTTTATTTATTGCCCAAACTCCAAACCAATGATGAAGTTTTTATTTTTTATAAAAACAAAAAATACCAGTATCAGGTTCTTAGCCAGCAGGTAGTTAAGGCTGATGAAATCAGCGCTTTAGTAAATCAAACCCATGATAATGTTTTAATTTTACAAACTTGCTGGCCACCGGGAACAACACTCAAACGTTTAATTGTCATAACTAGACAAATTAAATAAGAACGAAGAAAATAAGAAATTAGTACTTGACAAGTCTTATTATCAAAAAGTAGGATAAATA
>JAHJAY010000049.1 GCA_018813815.1 Patescibacteria group bacterium
CCGCAGCGTATTCCGGCTTGGGAACCGGTCGCGGCGGAAAACCGGCGTTTTGCTCTTCCGGCGTGATTTCCCAGTCCAGCCAGCCCTCCGGGTTGAGCCATTTTTCCCGCCAGGTATCGAGGTCGGCGGCAGCTTCGGCGATGGCAGCGAACGATTCGCCTTCGGGAGCGGCCTCCGCCTTGAGGTCGAATCCGGGCGGAAAGGGGAAGGTTTCAAATGTGAGGCTGGCGTTGTAACGGGGCCTGTTTTCGAGCGTGCCCCCTTTCGCCAGCGCCCAGACACAATGGATGTGTGAGGAGAGGATGCCCAGCGTCGCGTCGTCCTGCCGTGGAATGACGATCAGGCTGTGTTCAGGCGCCACCTCCACCGGGAATTTGACGAAGAAGCGGTGTTTGGCGGTCTCCGGGGTGGCGATGTAGTGGGTGAGGCCGTCCAGGGCGGCGCGCAATGCCGGGCGCTTCTCGCCGTGCTGTCACCACCTTTCCGCTCGGGCCGCGCGGTTGTTGTTGATCCGTACCGGCTTCACCTTGTTCTCTACATAGGCGAAGGGTGCGAGGTAATCGGCAGCGGCGGCCAGATCCATCCCGGCGAAGTCCACCACCCAGTTGCCTGCCCAGCGCCGGGTGATGTCGGAGCCGTTGTAGATGGGCCGCACGACGTCGCTGTTGGGGCGTCCGTTCGGATTGCCGCTCTCCTTGAGCCATTTCAGGGCCGTGGCCGTGTCCACTTTGAAAGGGCCGGCCAGACAAATTCCGAAGAATGAACGCCCCTTGTTGGCGGGGAGCGGCATGGCCTGGGTGAGGTCCGATGTTTCATCTCCCTGTGCACTGCCGGTCAAGTCGGCATGGATGGCGGCCACGGGATTTCCGTCGAGCCGCGCGCCGCCGCCCTGCCCAAAACAGACCAGGCTGACCCGCACGGCCGCCCCCTCGTTTATCCAATCCTCGTCCGACCACGCCTCGAAGATGCGGGTGCTCTCCAGGATGCGTTCCAGCACCACGCGGTTGCGTTTCTGGCGGATGGAATTGGTGGCAACCAACCCCGCAGCCCTCGCATTTCCCTCTTTGATCTGCGCCCGCGCCTTCTCGAACCAATACGTCACCAGATCGGCGCCGCCCGGGACACGGCCTTCGAAACGCCGTCGCAGCCTTTCGACATAGGCGTCGCCCAGTTCGCCGCGCATCATCTTGTCGCCCAGAAACGGCGGATTGCCGACGATGACATCCGCCTTCGGCCACGCGGCCTCGCTGTCGTCGGGGTTGAGCAGGGCGTCGCGGTGCTCGATGCCGTCCAGCGGTCGCAGGATGGGATCTCTGGCGATCTCCCGTCCGTTGCGGCGGCACCACTGGATGTCGCCGATCCAGACGGTGACGCGGGCGAGTTCAGCGGCAAATTCGTTGATTTCGATGCCGCGAATGTTGTGCGGTCCGGTTTGCATTGAGAGTTCAGCCTCGATGCCGAGTTCCTGGGCTTCAAGGTGGACTTGCTTCTCCAGATCGCGCAGGGCCTTGAGGGCAAGGTAGAGAAAATTTCCCGATCCGCAGGCGGGGTCGAGCACCTGAAAGAGGTGGAGGCAGAGCAGAAAGCCGTGGTAGGCGGCGCGGGCTTCCTTGTATTCCTTGGTGCGCGGGCCTTTGCCTTGCCCGGCGGCAATAACGGTTTTGACGGTCTGCCATGCGGCCAATAACGGTTCTGTAATCAACGGGTGAATGAGCTTGGCGATGGTGCCGGTGTCGGTGTAGTGCGCGCCGAGCGGGGCGCGGGCGGCCGGGTCGAGGCCGCGTTCGAAGAGGGTGCCGAAGATGGTGGGGTCGATGGCTCGCCAGTCCATGTCGGCGGCGGCGGCGTAGAGCGCTGCCAGGTCGCTCGGGGTCAGCGGCGGAATGGCAATGGTTTGGAAGAGGCCGCCGTTGAACCAGGCGATGTCGTGATCGCCGTATTCGCCGCCGGTTTTTTGTTGCATGGCGGTGAAGAGTTTGTTGATCCGTTTGCCGGCCTTGTCGGCGTCGCTGCCGGCGCTTTTGAGGATTTCGGTGAAGACGCTGCCGGGGAGCAGGTTTTCGTCTTCGGCGAAGATGCAGAAGAGGCATTGAACCAGAAAATGGGCCACCCGCTGGCCGTCCATCCCGCGTTCGCGCATCGCTTCGGCGAGTCCGGCAAAGCGCCCGGCGGCCTCGGCGGTGATGGCGGCGGTGGACTTTTCCGGGCGGAGCTTTTGGGGATCGGTGAAGACCCAGCGCAGGATTTGCCGCTTTTCGGGGTCGACCAGTTCTTCGATACGAATTTCGCGCGGCTCGTCCGGGTAGCCGGTGAAGGCGGTATGAATGATGATGCGTTCCCGGTCGGAGACGACGAGCAGCGGCGGGTTTTCGAGCTTCAG
>JAHJAY010000039.1 GCA_018813815.1 Patescibacteria group bacterium
AGTAACCGGATTACTGCCACCGCCATCATCCACCACCGCAAAAGGCAATTTGACTCCCCGTTGAATCAGGTTCCTGGTTATGGGAATAACCAGAGAAACCAGAACTACACCTATTAAGAGAACAATGTTGGCAATACCGCGTTGGGGTTTCATCCTACAGTCATTGTAAGGTACAAGGGGTTGATGAGTAAATTAGGGATTTCTCCAAATTAAAGCAAAAAGTAAAACTAAAAGCAATCGGTTTTGGATTAAGGTTAACCAATAATGATCCAACGAACCGGTAAAAACCACCACCAATAAGCCGGCAGCTAAAAACCAGTTTTGTTGTTTAATGGTCCGCTTAAATGACTTAAACAAAAGTATTAAAACCAAGCCTAAACCAATTAAACCAACTTCTGCTAAAAGCAGAATAAACACATGATGGGCCGGCTGCAGCCATAATTCTAAAATCTGAATATTTTGCTGGCTCAACCAAGGGATAAAATTTAACCAACCAATCCCCCATACCGGTTGAGTTTGAAATGCCTGCCAGCCTAATTGATTCAACTCAACTCGACGCTGGACAGATACCTGTGTTGAAGGCAAATAACGCAAAACCGCTGGTATTAAAATTGCCAGCAGTAAAAGGCCGGCAAAAATTTAATAACTGAAAAATTTTTGCTGACGCGGTTTTTTTAACCAGCTAATTAAAATTAAAAAAAGTAAAGCCAGACACAAACCACAAAAAGCAGTATAAGAAAAAGTAATCACTAAAGCTATTAAAGCCGCCACAAAAACCATTAGCGTTAAAAACGAAAGATTAATTTGAGCCAAAATCAAACTGCCAAGTAATAAAAATCCAGCCAAAGAATTAGGATGAGAAAAAGTGGCATAAGCCGGTAAAACTACCTGGGTGCCAACCAATTCGCGGGCTATGCCGGGCAAACCCAAAACCAATTGTCTTTCCCCCAGCCAATAAAACCAACCGCCAATTGAAGCCTGTTTAATAAATTGAACTAAGGCAATTATACTCGAATAAAACAACGCCACCGGAAGCATATCGCGGATAGCGCGCAGCAGATAATTATAATTTTTTAAGACTATAAATAAACCCAAGAGAACCAATATCCTTAACCAACCATAAAATGCCAACCAAGGTTGTAAAGAAAGAAAAATGTTTAATAAACAATAAACAGTCCCGGCAAACGTTAGCTTGAACGGAATCCCGACTAGGCTGAAGCCTCCCGAAACAGTAAGTAGCGTAGATTTTTTTTGCTTAAAAAAGTAAACCAATAAAATTACTAAAACTAAAATATCGCTTAAATAAAGCGTGGGCGCCAGATAATCAATCCGTCGACCATAAATAAAAGCAAACTCAGGCCAGAAATGTTTACTTAGCTGGCTGGGCAGAAGTAGAATCAGAAGCTGAATCAATAACTTCATTATTAGCCTTAACCTTTTTGATTTTTGGTTTAACTGTCAAACGACGAGTCCAGCCTTCACCTTCAGACTGGGTAACTACATCCGGATTATCTGTCAAAACAGTATGAATAAAGCGCCGCTCTAAAGCTGACAGTTGGGGCAAAACCATTGGCTGATTGGAAAATTTAACTTTCTGGGCCGCCGCTAGAGCCATGCGTTTTAAAGTTGCTTCTCTTTGCTGGCGATATTGATTTACATCAACCAAAAGCGGCTGCCATTCATTGGTTTTCTGATACAAAATCAGACTTAAAATCAACTGAAAACTGCTCAACACTTCCCCATGAAAACCAACCAAAATCCCCGACTCATTCAATGCTAAATCAATCTCGACTTTCAAAATCGCTTCTTCTTCAACCACTCTTAAAGCTTTGGGGGTAATTCCCAATTTCATCAAAAGTTCAATTACTAATTCTTCCGCTAGTTTAATTTTATCAGCAATCATTTTTTATTTGCCTGGTTTTTCTTTAGCCGTAGTTGAGTAATTAACATTAATAAACTAAAGGTTAACCAATAAAGTACTAGACCTGAAGGAAAATTAAAACCAACAAATAAAGTCATTAAGGGAAAAAGATAAACCATTTGGGTTTGCATGGCCACCGCCATATCATCTTCCTGACCGGGCGTCACTTTGGCTTCAAGAGCTAATTTTTTCTGGGTCGGCAGCATTAATTTTGAAGAAAGAAACTGAGTTATTGCCGCTGCCACTAAAAACAAACCGGGTAATTTAGAAATTTTTACTATCCCTAAATCAATCACTTTCGCTAATTTAAAAATATCCGGCTGACCGAGATCTAAATAAAGAAAACGCAAATTAAAGGGCTGAGTCAATCGATCTTTTAATGGACCATAAAGAATCGCCTGTAAATTTTCCACCACATCACCATTAGTTCTTAAAACCTGATTAAAGGCCTGAAATAAAGCAATCAAAACCACCATCTGAACAATTTGGGGTAAACAACCGGCCGCCGGATTAATTTTATGGGTTTTATAAAGCTCCATTTGAGCCTGAGCAAAAGCTTGTTTATCATCTGAATATTTTTTCTTTAATTTACTTAACTCTGGTTGAAGCTTTTTGATTTTTTCAGCTGATTCTAAGGATTTCTGGGTAATAGGCATTAATACTAAACGAATCAAGATAGTTAAAACAATAATTGCCAAGCCAAAATTATGGCCGAAAACTAAATAAAGTAAAATTAAAGCATTAACTAAAGGCTGATAAAGCAATAATCGCCACATGATTTATATTGGGTCATAGCCCCCTTTACTCCAGGGATGACAACGCAAAATTCTTTTTAAACTCAAATAAGTACCCTTTATAATACCATACTTGTTAATTGCTTCATAGCTATATTGGGAACAAGTCGGGGTAAAGCAGCAAGCCCGATCAGACAAACCCAAACGCTGGAAAATTGATTTATGAAACCAACCAATCCGCTGATAAAACCGAATCAGCTGAAGTGGAATTTTTTTTATATTTGGCAATTGGAACATTAAAAATTCATTGAAAATTGTAAACTGTAAATTATTTTATAAGCCCTGTTTTTTGAAACGTCTTCTCTATTTCCTTTTCTAATTCAGCCACAGAAACATCAATTGCCGCCTGTTTAACTAAAATCAAACCATCAAACCCAGGCTTTAGTTGCTTCAAAAAAGGCCGGATTGCTTCTCGTAAACGGCGCTTGACTTGGTTGCGCTTAACAGCCAACTTGTGAACTTTTTTAGAAATTATCTGGCCAAATCTTGGCGGAGCCGCTTCAGTCCGGGCTAAAACCAAAAGGCTAAAAAATTGACCATGAAAAATCTTCCCTTGAGCTTTAACCTCCGGAAAACAATAACCGGGTAAACGATATTGTTTTGGCAACATTAAAAACAATTATACAATGAAGGGATTATTCCTGTCTCTATCCCACATTTGGGGATTGGTTTTAATATATTCCCGAATTTTATTTAAATCGGTTTCTGTCCGAATAATATGTTCATAATAATTGCGCTGCCATAATCGTTTGTTAAACGGTTTCCAATTGTCATTTTTATCCCGACGAATGTAATTCATCGGTTGTTAATGATTTGAACGCACCAACAATATCACCAATCGTAGGGGAAACCCTTGTGGTTGCCCGCTGGTTTCGGGCGGGCATAAAACCCGCCTCTACGGCGGATTGTTTATTATCGACAATCCGAATAATCCCGCGTAAATGATTCGGCATTATCTGAAAAACATCCAATTGGGTGTTTTTAAATCGTTTGGGAATTTTGAACCACCATCTATTAACCATCTTCCCAATATCATCCAACACCATTTTTCCTTTAACAACGCTGCCAAATAAACACGTCCTATTTTGGATACAGATAGTGACAAAATAAAAACCCTGGGAAAAATAATCGTAATTTGTTAATCTAGCCTGTTTTCGCTTAGGCAGGTTTTTCAATTCTCAACCATTAATTCAAACCGCTAGTCGCTTCCGCCCTTTATCCCGCCGGCGCTTTAAGGTTTTCCGACCAGCCGCAGTTTTCATCCGGCTTAAAAAGCCATGCTTACGTTTACGTTTACGTTTTTTAGGTTGCCAGGTTCGTTTTGGCATAATAAAAGAATTTTAACACAGAGTTTGTTCTTATTCCACCTACTGTATAAGTCAATGACTTATGCGACATTCCTCCTTGTTCAATTAAGTAATCAATTGGACTCTTAAGGCCTAAGGAATGGTGTCTTCTTTTGGTGTTGTAGTAAATGTTCCAATCAGCCAAAAGCCGGTTGCCCTGTTTAAG
>JAHJAY010000040.1 GCA_018813815.1 Patescibacteria group bacterium
CAGTTTAACAGTCAAATGATTGATTACCTGTTATACTACAATGGGGAAAGACCCCACGAGTCACTGGGCCAACTTAGCCCTTTACAGTACCTGGTTCATAACAAGTTAGAGTCCAATATGTGTGTGACCCGTACAAAAAATGGAAATTTGGGCAAAATCTGCTATAATATAGGTTAGTCGGGGGCGCAAGGCTTCGACGGAACTAGCTCTTTAACAACTGCAAGCCGCCAATGATTCAAAGGCGTAAAGGTGAATCAAAAAAATAAGTGTCAGCAAATTGCGTGACCTAAGGGATCGTGCTGTAGCTTTCGTCAGTTATTTAACTGAAGATGTTAGACTAGCGTTCGCTCCTCTGGCTTTGGCTATCGCTTAAAAGCGCTTATAGCCAAACCGGCATCTGAATCTGTCTTCCCCAAGGGATTGGTTCAGGTGAAAACTTACTTAGGGCATAGGCTTGTTGATAGCTGTAAACAAGCCGGAGTTAATTCAGCTAACCGCTAGATGATAAGGTTTTTGCCAAACAAACCCATCAGCGTAAAAATTTGGCTAAGCTTGTAGGTGTTGCTAAAAAGTTGTTTCGGACCCCGGTTCAAATCCGGGCGCCTCCACTCTTCAGCTCTCGCGCTGTTTCGCGGTCAAGGTCGCGACGCTTGAGAGTTTCGCGTTTGTCCCATTTTTTCTTGCCCCGGGCAAGACCAATCTCCAGCTTGATCCGACCTTTTTTTGTATAACAAGCAGTTGGTATCAGAGTCAGGTTTTTACCTTCCATTTTTTTAGCCAGACTTAAAAGTTCTTTTTTATGAAGTAAAAGCTGGCGGCTCCGCTGAGGCTGATAATTAGTATTATCCGCATATTTGTAGGGTGAAATGTGAGCATTGACTAAATAAGCGCCGTCTTCAACTAGACGGACAAAACTTTCGCCTAAATTAATTTTACTGGTTTTAACTGATTTAACCTCAGCCCCGGTTAAAACGATTCCCGCTTCCAAGGTTTCTAAAATCTGGTAGTCAAAATTGACTTTACGGTTGATAACTTTCATTTTATTTTAAGAGAAAAGATTTTTTCTCCGGCTAAGACTAAGATTATCCCCTGATCTTCATCGGCAAAAACCGCTTTGCCTCCGGCTAAACCCGGCCAAATATATTCAGCTCGAAATTCGCCGGTTTTATCCACCACTACTACCCGGGTAGTTTGAGGATCCAGAATATACAGATTTTCCAGGTTTTCGTCAGTGTAAATTTTGGTAGGAGCAGATAAGGGCTGGTTTAAACCAACCAAATTAAAAGCATCCTGACGACCACGGGTAAATTTACGAATTTTAGGATCTTGATAAAGCAACCACACTGAACCATCAATCGCCAAATCAATCGCTTGATCCAAATCAACCTCATCTTTTAAATAAGCGCTCGGATCGTTAAGGCTGTTATTAACCGGAACATGTTTCCAAACCTGATTTTTTTGAACATCAAGTAAATAAAGATTACCACTAAAGCCCACAGCGGCCATTAACTGTCCCCAATCAAACTCTTTGTCAATCTGATGCTTGGTTTTTCGAGCCAGAAACACGCTAAAAATCTCGTCTTGATTAAGCAAATAAGCTCGCTCTTCATCCGCCGCTAACAAGTTTAAACCAGCCAGCTCGCTTCCCCCGGCCAAAATCTCCGATGATTTGTTGCTAATATTAACGCTAATTAAAGTTTGATTTTTTTGATCCCAAACAACCAACCCACTAGCGCCATTATCCCAAGTTTCCCCGCGAAAACCATCGTTTACAATATTTAAATCCAGCCACATCTGGCTATCTACCTGATAAGAATGGCTTACCTCAGCCAAAATTTGCTCAATTTCCTCAAGTTTTCCGGCTAATTCCTGATATTCTGAAGAGTCTACCTCAAACTCAGTTTGCTTTTCTTTTAAAAGAGTTTGACTTTCTTCAAATAAAACTTTAGCCCGCAAAGGATTTAATTCTAGTAATTCCCGACCCTCTTTTAAACGATAATCCACTTCGGATAAAACCGAACCGATCTTAGCCTGAAAATCAACTTGTTGTTGTTTTTTCATACCCAAAACAATGCTCAAACTTAATAAAACAGTAAAAATAATTGCCACCGTCAAGCTGGTCTTTTTTTGCCGTTCTTTAAAACCAAATTGAGCTTTTTTTATAAATATTTCTGGAGAGCGCCGATCTTTTCTGGCTTTTTTAAAAAATTGGAAATTGTTTTTAATTATCTGGACGGCGGCTTGAAAGCGAGGTTTAAGACCAACAGGCTTAACTGCCTGACCGGTCAATTGTCCGGTTTTAGCAATCTCCGAATCAATGCCAGCCACTATAGCCGCGCTTTTGCTATTGACTGCTTCCTGTTGAATTAAAGGCGCCAAAGATTCAACTGCTTCGGCTATTGAACCGATTGACAAAATTGAGGCAAGTTTTTCTACGGGAATCAATTTAAAAAACTGTTTGGTGGCTAAAACCAACAAATCGCCCGGCTGCAACCAGCCGCTAACCGAATCCTGCTTGGTTTCAATTAATTTAACCAGCTGTTGCTCGCGCTGTAAAAAAATCTCTCCGCCGCCGGTTCTGGCACCATAAAAAACCAACCGTTTCTGAGTTTCAATTATTACTCCAGCCGTAATAACTAACTCATCACCTGATTCAACTTCTTGCGCAATTGCCGCAAACGCTTGTTTTAGTCTTGCCAATGGCTTGACCTGATCATTGGCATAATAAAGCTCATGAAAGCGTTGAATCAATTCTTTACCGGCTTTAATTTCCGTATCTTGATCAACTTTTAAACTAAAAGCGGTTAATAACGTCCCAAATTTAAGCTGTTTTTCTTTTTCTTTAGAAGAAAAAATATGCACCTGAGCCCATTCACCCGCTTGGGCAACGCCAACAATTTTACCGGTCTTAATTATAAAGCCGTTCATTACTCCTTAAATTAAAGAATTATCAATGCCAACAGTCCAGCTAAAATCGCTATAATAAAATGGGCCCAAGAAATAATTTTCAAAAGATCATTCAGACGCCCATTTACAGCCCGATCCATTAAGTTAACTTGTCTAGCTACAATAATAGTAAAAACAATATAAAGTAAAATTGCTATCAGGTAGCCAATTTTAACGATTTTCCAAATATCAATACTGGTTAATTGCTCTATCATTGTTTCACCTCGCCCGACCATCAAGTTTTTCTTGTTCTTCTTCTAAAATTAATTCATTTAAAAGTTTGGCCACTATTTGAGGCGTAGGAACGGCTTCAAAAATTAATTGAGGTTTTTCGCCGGCAGTCTGAATTAAAACATCGCCATAGTTAAATAAAGAACGAATGCCGCCGCCGGTGATATAGCTTACATCCTGAACTTTATCAATTTTAGCTTCAGAAACCTCCTTATAACCCAAAGAATAAAAATCAATATCAATAATGCGTTCGTCAGTAATAATGTTGACATTAAAATACCAAGCCAGAAATTTTTCAAAAATAAACGCCAACGTCATCAAGTACCAAAGAATCAAAGTCATGATTTGAAAACGCCGGGGTAAAAAACTCAATAAAGGCACCAGTTTTAAAATTAGTGGAGACAATAACATTAAAATAGAGGTTAACAGCCAGCCAACATTAGTCAGCCAATGGCGCCGCAATAAAAGAACGACTTTTTCCTTTTTATCCTGAGTTTCAAAACGAACTCGGTGAGGACGAACCAAATAGGCTTTTAAAGCACCATCAACCCGCTCTTTTTCTAAACGGTCAGCAACTGTTTCCCGCTTAGCCGTTTTTTTTGGTTCCGGCTTGGTCGTGACAGCAGTGTAAATATCAGGCACAGAATTATTTTATCATTTTTTCTCTATATTAAACAAACCGCTTTTTAAAGCAATTCTGCCGGGCGCGCGCAAATTAAAGGCTTTTTTAAAATCCAGACCATTAATTTCCCTGCTGTCTTTGTCTGTCTGAAAAACCAAGTTGGCAGTAATTCCGTTAGCCGCATAAGTAACCGAAACACTCTCAACTCGGGAATAACCAACACTAAGGCCGGCGGCTCGATCCCGAAGCTCATTAATGGAATAAGGATTACCGCCCCAGCAACCTCCAATAGGCGTCACCCGATCATCTGATTGGCCGTGTTTAATTAATACCACCCAGGCATTAAGCACGTCGGCCATTTCCTCGGCCGTTAACCACGGATGACTGCGACCACAGCTGTCACCAGAACGACTTTTATACCAACCTTTGTAAAACCAAGGAGAACCGGCAATTTTTTCATAAGCCTCGCCGGTCCAGCAACCCTGATTGCCGCAGGTTGTATCCCAAAATCCGGGCGTATTAAAACCATTATGACTGTAAGATTCCTGATAACCGCCTGAAGTTGACGCATACCAAGCGGAAAAAGGCTGGCCATTGGCCATTAACACCCAGCCGCGAGTGGCATCTACGGCAGCATCCCAAGCTCCCCCTTTATTCACCGGTTTGTAAACCTGACAGCTTTCAGTGGCACAAATTGAACCAGCACCATTATTTGTTCTGGCTAAAGCATAAGAACGAGCGGCCACTGCTTGAGCTTTTAAAGCGGCTGAATCATTGTCTGTCCACGAAGCAGGCATTTCATAAATCCGCTTGGTATACGTTTCAATATCAACCACACCATAACCCTCAACATTAATCTGGATATCGGTTGAATAATCTTTTTTAATTTCAATCCCGCTGCCATAATAGGCTCGCAAAATTTCTTCGGCACTTTGGCCGCTTTTAGCTCTCCCATAAGCCCCGTATTGACTCATCCCTTTAAAATGGGGGGCGCCAAAAGAAAAAGCGGCAAAAACAGGTGAAAAACCGGGATTATAATCCGGTCGCGAGGCCGGATCATCAGCTAAAGGCACATCACCGACTGTCGTTTGAAAAGTACCGGCTTTTTCCGCCAAAATCTGTTGCTGTTTAACAGTTAGTTCAGCAATTTGCTGACTCAATTCTGTTTGATAAGCTTTGGCGCCGGCAACTTCTTTTCTAAAAAAAGCCGCTTCTTTGTCTACCTGAAGCTGTAAGCCAGCCAGCCTGGCCTTATCAGCTTCAACTTGTTGTTTATCGTTTTCCAGACTGATGATTTCTTCAGAAATCCGGGCAATAATTTTTTTATCTTCATCCGCCACAGCGGCTCGGTAAGCTAAATCACGAATCATTGTTGAACTGCCGCCTGAAGAAAAAAGCATATAAACCGCTGAAGGTTGACGGAGATTTTTATAATAACTGGCCACGCTTTGAGACAACTTGGCATACTGAACAGTAAAATCTTTTTCCCGCTGAACAATACTTTGTTCCAGCTTAACAATATTTTGTTTAGCCTGCTCAATGCTATTTTCAATATTAGTCAACTTTTGGTCTAAACGGCTAAGTTCAATTTCCAATGGCTGAGTAGCGGCTTCGCTCATCTCCCGGGCCCGGCTTAACTCGGCAATCTGTTGCTCAATCTCAGACAATTTATCAGCATAAGCTGTAGCTCGGAATAACAAGCCCATTATTAGAAATAATCCAAATGCTAATACAAGTAGCTTTTTCATAGTCTTATTATTATTCCATTCTACCATCTCCAGAACGGTTATGATAAACTTTATTCATGAAATTGATTAGAAAAAGTCTGCTGGTTCTAATAGTTTTATTCTTAAGCCCTCTGCCAGTATTGGCGAAAGTATGTTCTAATGCCGACGAAGTTGCCACTGGTTTAGGATGTATTTCCACTAATCCACAAAAGTTGGTAATTGATTTTATTTTAACTAATGCAATTAAAATTGCCGGCGGCTTAGCTTTTTTACTTTTTCTTGGCGGTGGTTTTGCCCTGCTAACCTCAGCCGGTGACCCGGAAAAAATCAATAAAGGTAAAGAAGTAATTACAGCCGCTATATCTGGCTTGCTGTTTATTATTTTTTCAGTTTATTT
Organism: Patescibacteria group bacterium; assembly: GCA_018813815.1. Classification (GTDB taxonomy): domain Bacteria; phylum Patescibacteriota; class Microgenomatia; order UBA1400; family JAHJAY01; genus JAHJAY01. The sequence goes on from JAHJAY010000040.1 coordinate 5,924, forward strand.
ATTAAGAATTATTGGTTATGATATTTTAAGAATTCCTGATTTTACTGACTAATATGAAAAAAGTAGCATTTGATCTACCGGGCTATGGAGGAATTAACGAAGGGGCAACCGGTTTAGGCTCAGACATTGCCGGCCAGACACCGGCAGTAATTATTAACAAGCTTGTCCCTTATGTTTTTGTAATTGCCGGCTTAATTCTGCTCGGCCTGATTATTAGCGGCGGCTTTGAGTTAATGACCTCAGCCGGCAACCCAGAAACTATGAAAAAAGGCCAAGGTAAAATTGCTTCCGGAATAGTCGGCTTTCTGATTATTTTCCTCGCCTACTGGATTGCCCAAGCTTTAGGCATTATGCTTGGTTTTAATTTATTAAGCGGCTAATGGGAATTTTACCAAATCACATTGCCATTATTGTTGACGGCAACCGGCGCTGGACCAAAAAACACAATCTTCCGCCGCTTGAAGGCCACCAACATGTAACTGATCATGTTTTAGAACCGCTGGTTTTTCATTGTCTTAAACTAGGCATTCCTTATTTAACTTTCTGGGCTTTTTCAACGGAAAACTGGCAGCGCGGACCAAAGTTTTATAAACCCTTGTTCAAATTATTAACCTCTGTTCTAAACAAAGGCATTAAAAAATATCAACAAGCCGGAGTTGGTTTAAATGTTATTGGTGATCTTTCCCGAGTTCCCTCTCCGCTGGTTCAGCTGATTAAAAAACGCGTCAATCAGTCACCCAAAAACCAAAAAATTACTGTTACGATTGGTCTTAACTATGGCGGTCGGGATGAAATCGTGCGCGCGGTTCAACGCTTAAGAGATTTAGAAATTTGGAAATCTAGAGATTTAGATATTACCGAAAAAGAGTTTGCTAAACATCTTGATAGTGCCGACATGCCGGATCCGGATTTAATCATCCGCACCGGCGGCAGTCAACGCACTTCAGGTTTTATGCCCTGGCAAACGGCTTATGCTGAATGGTATTTTACCAACATTCTGATGCCTGATTTTACAATCTCCGAATTTCAAAAAGCGCTGGATGAATTTGCTCAGCGCCAGCGAAGATTTGGAAAGTAACTATTGTTGCGGAATTTCTGCGGTAATTTTGCGGAAAATATTTTAAAACAAATGTTGGTTAATCACCCGGGCGCCAATTGAGGGATAATTAACTGAAAGCCTCTGGATGCCGGATATTGTTTTAAGCCGTTTTTTCAGTCGCTGAACATCTTTTGGCTGACAAATAATATGCACGGTTGGCCCGGCATCAATAGTAAAATAGCTTTCTAAGCCTTGATCCCGCCACTCCTGAACCCTTTTCATAATTTCCATAGTTGTTCCTTCCCAATAAAGAATCGGCGGCTGACTGGTTAAAGCAATTGTATGAAAATTTAATGCCTCAGACTCCAATATCTGGCCAAAAACAGTAAAGTCTTTTTTCTTCATCGCTACTTTAATTGCCTTAATTTTAGCCGGTATATTTTTAAGCCGGACTTTTTGAAATGGACTGGTATCTGCTAAGCTATGGCCCTTAGTTGAACGGACTTTTTTCATTGTTTCCGCCACAATCACGACTATATCAGCAATTTGCCAATAATCCGGCGGAAAAAGCTGGACAGAATAAGAATTATTTGAATTGGTGCCTTTGTGCCATTCAACAAAGCCGTCAATAATCCGGCGGCAAGCTGTGCCTGAAGCCAACCGGGCTAATTTGGAAAGCTCTATCCGGCTTAGTTTTAATCTCAAGGCCCAACAAGCGGCCATGGTTACGGCTGATAACCCGGAACCGGAAGAAGCAATTCCAGCGCCTTTAGGAAAACTATTTTTGGTAACTACTTTGGCTCTTAAATTTGTTTTGGCCAGCTTTCTGACCCTGTCTAAAACCATTATTATTCTTTGCAGCTCTTCTTCTTTAACTATTTTTTCATTTAAAAACTCTATGGTATCTTGGTTAAAACTTGGGCCAAACTCTATCGTGCAAACACTGTAAAGATTTGATAAACCCATGGAAATAGAATTATTTTGAGGAATCCGGGTTTTAGGATCAGCCTTGCCCCAGTATTTAATAAAAGCAATGTCGGGGTGAGATTTACAAGTGGCTTTCATTTTTTTTGCCATGTTACCCCTTTTGAATTTAATTTAACCGGCATTATTTCCCCACCAGCTTTAATTAGGGCCTGTTCAACCGCGTCGCGCTTTGACTGAAGACAAACTGCTATCATGCAGTCTCCGCCACCGGCGCCAGACAGTTTTGCCCCATAGGCACCAGCGTTAAGCGCAGTTTTGTTTAATTTTTCTAATTTTAGAGTTGAAACCCCTAAGTCTTCCAAAAGTCGTTGATTAGTGTTCATTAATTTCCCCACTCCTTGCCAATCTTTTTGAATTATGACTTTCTCAGTTTGTAAAACCAGCTGTTCAATCTTATTAAAAATCTGCTTTACTTTTCTGGGCTTTTTTCTTTTAAATTCAGCTACTTGACGAACTAATGTCGGCGTATCAGCTTTAACTCCGGAATAACAAACCACAATTGGCAGTTGATCAAGAATCATTTTTTTTACTAACCGGGCGCCTTTTTTATAAAGCAATGTCTTACCCCATAAAGCCGCGGCTAAGTCAAAGCCTGAACCAACCCCCTGAATATCCAGAACCGCCTGATAGCATAAATCAAACAGTTGTTTTTTACTTAATTTAATTAAGTAAAGTTTTGACAAAGCAGTCGCTGTGGCCATTGTTATGGCTGATGAAGAACCAAAGCCATAAGAATGAGAAAAATCACTTCGGGTGGCAATTTCCAGACCCCGGACTAAACCGTAATTTTGATAAAAACGCCTCACCACGGCTTCAATAAAACTAACTTGCTTGGGCATTTCCTGATCACAAAGCCGATCAACTTTTTTTCGATAGCCGCTAACTCCCAATTGGGGAGCATTAACAACCAATTCGTCTTTACCATTAAAACCGGCTTTAACATAAACCCTCTGGTCAACTGCAGTAACAATACAAGAATAACCGTAAACTACAGCGTGTTCGCCAAAAAGCATTAATTTGCCGGGGGCAGAAACATTAATCGACGCGGACACCAACACCTCCCAAGTTAACTTTTTTAAACTCAACATGTTTGGACTTTAGCCTTTCAGCTAAAAACTGAAGGTTATCACTATATGCTAAAGCAAAACCAGATCCTCGTTTGACTCCACCAGCGCCGCAGATTTTAGCTGCTCCATCTTCTAATTCAATTAATTGAATTAGTTTTTGGGCTTTTTGGCCAACCACACCCAATTTTTCTAATAATCTTTGATTTTGAGTAATTAAAGCCTTAAGTTGGTTAAACTTTTGTTCTTTAAAACACTTTATTATCTTTCCAGTCACCTCTCCAATGTTTTTAATGTTGTCTTTTGAATTTACCATTACTACCATTTCTTTAGTGCTTTCTTCCGGCTGGCCGGTATTAACCAGTAAAAAATCCGGCAATTGTTCTGGTTTTATCCGGCAGAACTGAAACTTGTCCTTTTTTTTCTGAAACTTCAATACCCCGCCATAAGTGCAAATCGTGTTATCTCCCCCGGAAGGATTACCATGTTGGTGTTTCTCAATCTTAAAAGCCAAGTGATTAATTAAAGCTTTATCCAACAGCTGTTTTGGATTAAAAAATTGGCAAATCCCGGCCGCCAAACTGACACTCATGGCGGCTGAAGAACCCAAACCGCTGCCAATCGGCACCTGATTATTTAAAGTAATATCCAGCTGAAATTGATCAACTGATAATGCTTGACAAACTTCTTTAACTCCTAATTTTACTAAACGCAAATCATCGGTTGCTTTGTCAGTAATTTTTAATTGACCGGAATTGCTTTTTTTGATTGTCACCCAGCAACGCTTGTCAAGCGCGGCCAATAAAGCCGGTTGGCCATAGACCACACTATGTTCACCGGAAATAATCACTTTCCCGGGCGCCGAAACTTTAATCATTTGACTGCCTTTATAAAATTTCTCATGGCTGTTTTTATTTTAAAATCGGTTAAAAACTGATGAGTGCTGAAAGTAGTTTTTAAATCTTGATTGTTAACTTGAACAAAAAGTGATTCCAAATCAAACCAATCAAGTCCAGCAATCTCCTGATGAGAAAAATCAAATGTGCCGGAATAAAAAGTTAAATAAAGACCGGTTAATTCGGTTTCGTGAGGCATTTTAGATATAAAGCAACCGAGATGATTCAACTCTTTTCTGTTTAAAATAATCCCTAGTTCTTCTTGAGCTTCTCTAAGAATGGCCTTTTCATAAGCCTCTCCGAAATCTAAATGCCCGGAAACCGAAGCTGTCCAGTAGCCCGGATAAGTATCTTTAGTCTGACTTCTTTTTTGTAACAAAACTTCACCTTTTTTATTAAATATATAAAGATGGGCCGCCCGATGAATTAAACTCTTGTCGTGATGACATTCTTGACGAGTAGCCTGACCAATTACTTGGTCATTTTTATTTACAATCTCAAATATTTCCTTAAGATTATCAGTGGTTTTTAACATTACTAATCCTCTTTAGCTCCAACTTGATCCAGGGCGTAAAAGCGCCTGGTTGTTGTTTAATTTCTTTTTCTAATTGTTCTAAAGAAATCCAACGCCAATCAGCAATCTCTTTTGGATCGGGTTTGGCTACACCATCATATTGACCAGAATAAACATAACAAAACTCGTGTTCCCCGCCAAAAGCTAACGCATTTACCTGCCCGCAATCGCTACGCTCAAAGCGTTGCAGGCGGGGGCGGGCAGGCCCACCAATATTTTTATATTCAGCTCGATACTCAAATTTATAAATAAATTCAAGCGGGCAAGAAAAACCCAGCTCTTCTTTTAAACGATGAATAGCGGCAACTCTGGTCTTTTCTCCTTTAACCGGATGGCTACAACAGGTATTGGCCCAATAAAGCGGCCAAAGTGACTTAAAGCGGCTTCGCTGTTGAATTAAAGTTTCACCTTGATTATTAAATACCCAAACAGAAAAAGCCCGGTGCCGCTTGCCTTTACCTTGATGGCAAAGGCTTTTTTCTTCGTAGCCTATGGGTTGGTCTTGTTGATTGACTAAAATCAGTTGTGTCATTTAATTATTTTAAATTTTACTCCATATTCAATAATTTCCGCTTTCAGCGGCGGCTTTAGTTGGCGGAAAACCCCAATCACCCAATCGCCCTCTTTAGGCTGTTTGTTACTAACAACCAGTTGACTAACTACTCGTTTGCCGCTGTTTAACTCAATTACTCCGGTCCAATAAGGCGCCCATTGAATATAATCTTTTGGCGGATAGTTAACTAGAGTACAGCTTATCACTCGGCCTTTTTTGCCAAGATAAAGACAGTTGTTTTTCGCTTTACGCCAAGCTTTTATTGGTGAATTCATAATTTGTAATTTTAAACTTGCAAGATATGAACTACGCTTGAGCCACCACTGCCACCAACATTGTGAGTCAAGCCAACACGAGCCTGTCTTGTTTGACGTTGTCCGGCTCGCTGTTTTAATTGATTAAAAACTTCAACAATTTGCTTCACTCCGGTGGCGCCAACCGGATGGCCGCAGGCTTTTAAACCACCGGAAAGATTAACCGGCTTTTTCCCGCCTAAACGAACCTCACCATTGCTCATTGCCGTCCAACTTTCACCCTGAGGATAAAAACCTAAATCTTCAAGTGCCAAAAGCTCAGCAATGGTAAAACAATCGTGAACTTCCAAAAAATCCACATCAGAACACTCAACAGCCGCCATGTTAAAAGCTGTTTGTTTAGCTTGCTTAGTAGCTAATAAAGAGGTTAAACTCGCTCGCTGGCTTAAAGACACAGTGTCAGTAGCTTGGGCCGAGCCGGTAATAAATATGTGTTTTCTCCTTAATTTCTTGGCAAATTTCTCGCTGGCTAAAACCACCGCAGCCGCACCATCAGAAATCGGCGAACAATCCAAAAGATGCAGCGGATCAGCCACCATCGGGCTCTGTAACACCGCCGACCGGCTGATTTCAAAAGGAAAATGGGCTTTGGCGTTTAAACTGGCATGAAAGTGATTTTTTATCGCCACCTGGCTTAAAACCTCAGTTGAAACTTTAAAGTCATGACAGTATTTTTGGGCTAATAAAGCGTAAAGGCCGACAAAAGAAAGACCGGCAGCTCTTTCTTCTTCTGAGGCCGCAGTCATAAGAGCCTCAGTTATTGAATCTGAAGATAAATCTGTCATTTTTTCCACGCCCAAAACCAAAGCAACTTCGTACATTCCCGAGGTAATCGCCAAACA
>JAHJAY010000041.1 GCA_018813815.1 Patescibacteria group bacterium
ATCAGCTTAGAAGAAACTAAACCGACTGTACCGGAGAAACCCCAAGCTCAGGAAGCCGAACTGCCCTGTAGCCTAACTTTTACAGTGGCTAGCCCAACTCCAACTCCCACGCCAACAGGTACTCCGATGCCAACCAATACCCCAACTCCAACTCCAACACCAACCAATACCCCAACTCCAACTCCAACACCAACCAATACTGGCACTCCAACTCCCACGCCAACCGGCACTTTAACCCCAACCCCAACCCCAACCATAACCAATACACCTACGCCCACGCCAACAGCAACTCCAACTAGCACCCCAGTGCCAACCAATACACCAACCCCAACACCGACCAACACGCCGGTACCAACCGGTACACCAGCACCGACAAACACCCCAACTCCAACTAATACACCTGTACCAACAGGTGTGCCAACACCGACCAACACGCCAGCTCCAGTCGTAGTTGTAGAACAAAAGCTGCCGGAAGCCGGCATAACTTCACCCACGCTCTGGCTGAGTATTTTGGGTCTGATTCTGTTAGGCTTTGGACTTCTTATTTAAAACCCAAAAGTGCTACAATGCTCCTATGCTTAAACGACTCAATAAAAAGCATTTGAGCTTAACTCTTCTCTTAACCGGTTTGATTTTAATTGGTGCCAGCCTAAGAATTTCTAATCTTGATTGGGACCAAGGTTTTATCTTTCATCCGGATGAAAGAAACATTGCCTCTGCTGTGGCTAGAATTTCTTTTTTTGACCAAATGAACCCGAACTTTTTTGCTTATAATGGCTTTTCGATTTATTTGTACCGCTTAATTGGCGAAGGGGTAAACTTATTTACCCAAAGTCATGTCTGGACGTATGCTTGGGAAAAAATAAACCTAGTTGGCCGGTCAACATCAGCTTTCGCTTCAACTGCCGCCTTAATTTTGATTTGGCAACTAGCTAAAACTTTATTTAAACAAACAGCCCCCGCCATATGGGCGCTTGGTTTTACTGCTTTTTGCGCCTCTTTAATTCAAACTGCTCACTATGGTGTCACTGAAAGCCTAATCACCTTCTGGGCTTTATTAATCAGCTTGCTCAGTCTTAAATACTATCAAAAACCCGAAATTAAAAAACTGGCTTTATTAAGTTTTATTGCCGGACTGGCTTTAGCCACTAAAACTTCGGCTATTACTTTCTTAATTACACCCATTTTAGTTTTAATTTCTCAAATCAAAACTAAAACTTGGCCAAAAACTCTGGCTAAAATCTCTTTGTTTCTGTTTTTAACTCTAATCATCTTTTTTATTTTCTCGCCCTACAATATCTTAAGCTGGCCCAAATTTATGGAATCAATGAATTATGAAGGCGGCATTGTTAATGGTCGCTTAAAAGTAGTCTATGTTTTACAATTCTTAAAAACTCTTCCTTATATTTTTCATTTAAAAAACCTTTTTTGGCAAATGGGGCCTGGTCTGGCAATTCTTGGTTTATCCGGCCTGGTTTTACTCTGGAAACACAGCTTAAAATCAAATAAAAAATTATGGCTCATCTTTCTTGCCTGGCCAACAATTTATTTACTTATTGTCGGCTCTTGGTATGCCAAGTTTATCCGCTACCTGGTTCCGGCTATTCCTTTTTTATGTTTAACTGCCGGCTGGCTGGCTGATCGTTTATTTAGGAAAAACCGGCTGGTTTTCAAATTGGTTTTAGCCACCATAATTTTAACCACTGCTTTTTGGGGTATAGCTTTTAGTAATATTTACCGTCAAGAAGGCACTCGCCTGACTGCCTCACGTTGGCTGCTCGCCAATCTCAAACCAGGCGAAATAGTTCTTAATGAACACTGGGACGATGGTTTACCCAAACATCTGGAAGGTATGCCTAATCCGGACCAAGTTTATCAACGTAAAGTCCTGGCTATTTATGACAATGAAGGCCAGCAGAAAACCGAATATCTGGCTCAGGAATTAAGTCAGGCTGACTGGACAGTCTTATCCAGCCGACGCCTATGGGGAACAATTATTAATTTGCCGGAAAAATACCCGGTTACCGCCCAATATTATCAACTTTTATTTGCTGAAAAACTCGGCTATAAAAAAGTCCAAGAATTTAGTGTTTATCCTCGTTTTCTCGGCTTAACAATTCCGACTAATCAAGCTGAGGAAACCTTTCAGGTCTATGATCATCCTCATATTTTTGTTTTTCAAAATCAAGCCCGGTTAGACCAAGCAACTCTAACAAAACTGTTAACTAATAATCAACCGGTTAAAGAAGTTGATTATTTTAACTCCTTAACTCTGCCTGCCTGGATAGGTGTAACCCTATTACTGAGTTATGTTTCGCTTAAACTGCTCCCCTCAGGATTGGCTAAAAAAGTCTGGTCCGAATTAGTTCAATTATTCCAATCAGTAGCCGCTCCTTGCCACAAATCCAAACTTCAACCAATCAATCGCAAAGAAGTTTTAATTTTAGGATTAATTTTATTACTGGCTGGTTGGCTGAGAATCTATCAGGTCCAACAAAATCCGCCCGGTTTTTTCTGCGATGAAGCGGCTAATGGTTATAATGCTTATACTTTACTTACCCGCGGCACTGATGAGTTTAACCAGTCCTGGCCGCTTTTTTTCCGCTCTTTCGGCGATTATAAAGACCCGTTTTACATTTATACCCTGATTCCTTATATTCAACTCTTTGGACTTAATGAGCTGGCTGTCCGTCTGGCTTCAGCTGTTTGGGGAACTTTAACTGTTGCTTTGGTTTTCCTGTTTTACCGCCGCCTAATTGACCAAAAAAGCGCTCTCTGGGCCGCTTGGTTCTTGGCAATCATGCCCTGGCATATTCATTTTAGCCGTATCGGTTTCCAGTTGATCACTTTTCCTTTAATGTTCTCTTTTGGTCTTTATTTCTATTCTCTTAGAAAAACCCGCTGGATTTTTCTTTATTTAAGTTACTTGGTTTTTGGGCTGACCTTATACACCTATTATTCAGCTAAATTTTTTGTGCCCTTATTTGTCTTGTTTCTGTTTTTAACTGGTTTTAAAAAGGCTAAAAAAAATCATGCTCTTGGTTTGTTAATCTTTATTATCACTGCCCTGCCGGCTTTAATATTCTTAACTACTCCGGCCGGCTTGAATCGCTGGCAGCAAACCAATATTTTTAATTCAGGCTTAAACGCTCAGCAAACCGCTATTAGCCTGATAAAAAATTATGGCCTTTATTTTTCGCCCCGGTTTCTTTTTCAACAAGCCAACCGCTCTTTTATTTTTCGTCACAGCCTTAAAGACTGGGGTGTAATCTATTGGTTTCAGCTCCCATTAATTATTTTAGGCATTTTGGGGCTTAACAAGCTCCGGGGTAATACTAAATGGCTCATGATTTTCTTATTGCTGGTTTATCCTCTGCCGGCAATTTTTACTACTGATAATCCCTCGGCTAATCGGACTATTATTGGCGTGATCGTTTTTAGCAGTTTAACTGCCTTGGGGGTTAAATCCTTGTCACAACTGCTTAAGCCCAAACTACTGTGTCCAATTCTATTATTGACAAGTATGGCTTTTCTTAGTTTTTATAGCCGCGCTTATTTTAAAGAATACCCGCTTTATTCAGCTGATTATTGGGGTTGGCAATATGGCCCGAAAGAAATCATCAGTTATTTTAATCAGGTTGATTCCCAATTTGACCAATTAATTCTGAGTCATCAGTTCAATGCGCCGCAGATCTTTTTAAAATTTTATGCTCCGGAAAAATATTCCCGCTATAGCGTGGGCGGTCTGAATGATTTTAGCCCGGAGCAAAAACAGCTTTTTGCTTTAAGCCCTGACGACTGGCGCCAAGCTGATATTAACAAAATCCATAAAATCATTTATTATCCCAATAGCCAGCCGGCTTTTTATTTAGCTGAAATTAATGGCTTAAAAAATGACTGAATTATTTACAACTGTTTTTTACTGGTGGTTTTTGGTTTTTACTATTGGCGTCATTTCTTTGCCTTTAACTTTTAAACTCTTTAACACTTTTGCGGATCGGGGTTATGGTTTAAGTAAAGTCATTGGCATCATCCTAGTCTCCTGGTTAACTTGGTGGCTGGGCAGCCTAAAGATTGCTCCTTTTAGCTTTGGCCCTTATGTAGCCTTGGCCCTTATTTGGCTGGCTAATCTTTTTTTACTCAGAAAACAAAAAACCCAATTATTTAAAGCCGCTAAGGCGCTTTGGTTAATCTGGCTGATTGAAGAAGGTTTGTTTTTAATCACCCTGGCTGGTTTTAGTTTTATTCGCGCTCATCAACCCGACATTATTGGTCTGGAAAAATACATGGACTTTGGCTTTGTTAATTCAATTCTTAAAACTAAATACTTTCCTCCTAAAGATATTTGGTGGCAAGGCGGAACCATTAATTATTATTATTTCGGCCACCTGATGACTGCGGTTTTAACTTATCTGTCCCGCCTACCCAGTAATATTACTTATAACTTAATGATTGCCAGTTTATTTAGTCTGACTTTTAGCGCCGGTTTTTGTTTAGGCGGCAACCTTTGGCATATATCCCTCCAAAAGCTAAAGTATTTACCTGCCCGCAATCGCTACGCTCAAAGCGTTGCAGGCGGGGGCGGGCAGGCAAAATTAAAGGTTAAAGATTTTATTTCAGGTGGGCTATTGTCTGCTTTAAGTATTACCTTAATGAGTAATCTTCATCCGCTGATTTATATTTGGCAGGGAATCAATAAATACTGGTATCCGGACGCCACCCGCTTTATCCCTAACACCATTCATGAATTCCCGATGTATACTTTTGCCGTGGCTGATCTCCACGGCCATTTAAATAATTTACCCAATGCAATTGTACTGGTCGCTTTTATAATTGTGCTCTGGCAAAACCTGCTTAAACAACGAACTCTAATCACCAAAGATTTTAAACTGCTTGTGTTGGGTTTTTCTGTATTTCTGGGTGTTGCCTATATGACCAACGCCTGGGATTTTGTCCTTTATTTAGGCGCAGCTGGATTTGTTTGGTTTTTGGCTCTGTGGCAAAAACGCGGCCTGCTTAGCGGCATTGTCATTAGTGGTCTTATTACTTTGGCTCTGGCTTTATGGAGTTTGATTTTTTCTCTACCGTTTCACCTTAATTTTTCCAGCTTTGCTCAAGGTATTGGCTGGGTTAAAGATCATTCTCAACTTTGGCGCCTGATGATTCTTTGGGGCTTTTGGGGCTTCATCAGCCTAACTTTTTTAATCGCTTTAATAAGTAAAAAACGCCGCAAAAAAATCCAACCTAAAACCCTGTTAACTCTGAGCTTATTGGCTTTTGGCTGGATATTGGTAATTACTCCGGAATTTATTTATCTTAAAGATATATATGAAGGTCATTATCGCGCCAATACCATGTTTAAAATGGCTTTTGCCGCTTGGGTTATATTTGGTTTTGCCGGTAGCTTAACCATTCAGTGGTTAAAAAATAATCTTAAAGAACCGCTAAAAACTGTTTGGTTTTTAATTATTTTGGCGGTTATGGCCGGGTGTTTGACTTATCCGATTTGGGCTATCCGCTCTTATTATAATGGCCTTAAATATTACCGCGGTCTTAATGGCACCGCCTATCTTAAAAAGAATTATCCGGATGACTGGGCCGGTATTCAGTGGTTAAACCAAAATGTCGCTGACCAACCAACCATTCTGGAAGCAGTTGGCGAAAGCTATACTGACTATGCCCGGGTGTCAGTTCATACCGGTCTGCCAACTGTGCTTGGCTGGCGAGTCCACGAATGGCTCTGGCGGGGAAGTTTTGACCCGGTGGGCCAACGCACTGAAGAAGTAAAAAGCATTTATCAACTCAGCGATTTGAATCAGGCTAAACAACTAATTAACCAGTATCAAATTGAGTATATTTTTATCGGCACTTTGGAACACCAAGCTTATCCTCAGCTAAATGAAACTGCCCTCAGCCAGCTGGGTAAAAAAGTTTTTGAGCAGAATAATGTCCGCATCTATCAATTATTTTGATAAAAGAAACCTTCAATAAAGTCGTAGATTTTTTGCCAATCGTTTTCTTTGGGCAATAACACCCATTGACCCTGAATCTTAGCAGGCGGATTGTACAAAAGCTCACCATCTAAAATCGCGCTTCGGGGAGTTTGTTTCCGGGACAACCAAGCAAATTTAAAAAAGTTGAAATAGGTTTCTTGAGGAATGTCGGTTTTTATTATTTGTTTAAATAATTCAATTAATTTGCGGCGCTTATCGGAAAACAATAATTTTGAATCAAGAACCTTTTTTTGTAAAGCTACTAAAACTTTTTGCTGACGGCGAGCTCGGGCAAAATCAGTGCCTTCTTCACCCTCAGCATTGCGTGAACGAACATATTTCAACGCCGTTATTCCATCCATATGCTGCCAGCCGGCATCAAAATGCAGAGCCTGATAACGACAGCGGTACTCAGGATCATGATCGCAAAGATCATTTTCTTTACCGGGAATCGGGAATTTATAATCATCAAAGGCTTGGTCAACTTCAATTTCTAAACCACCGAGCAAATCAATCATTTTTTCAAACCCGGAAAAATCAATAAATAAAACATAGTGAATCGGCTGTTTTATTAATTCATTCACCGAGGCTTTAGCTAAAACTAAACCGCCGCCGGCCTGTTTGGCTTCACCATAATGATAGGCCGAATTCAGCTTAGCCTGTAAACTGGAAACCCATAAATCCCGCGGCAAAGACAATAAGGCAATATCCTGATTTTTCAGGCCAAGAGAAACAACAATTAAAGTATCAGTTAAATCCGAAGCAGTATGATTAGTTCCGCCAGCGCCCAAAATAAGTATATTGGTCCGATTCTGATAAGAAGATAAATATCCAAATTCAGAACTGAAAACAGACAACACCCAATTATATTTAGCATAAGCAATTTTAGCGCTTTTAAAAACTCGAGGCAATACCACCCAACCAAGTCCAATTGCCAAAGAAAAAATCACCACCCAAACCACTAGTCGGGTTAAAAACAAATGTTTATAAAGCCGGCGACGGATTTTAAAAAAAAGTTTTTCTTGATCTTTAAAAACCATGGTTGTTAAACAAAGTTAAGACGGGTAAGATTTTAGCATGTCCAAAGGCTGGCTTAAAGACTTAAATCAACAACAAAAGGAGGCGGTTTGTTTCGGTGAAGGACCGCTTTTAATTCTCGCTGGCGCTGGCAGCGGTAAAACCCGGGCGCTAACTTACCGGGCCGCCTGGCTCACCAAAGAGCAGCAAATTAATCCGGATCAAATTCTACTGCTGACTTTTACCAACAAAGCCGCCGGCGAAATGAAGACCAGAATCAAACACCTGGTTAAAGGCGAATCGCCTTTTGCCGGCACTTTTCATAGTTTTTGTGTCAAGCTCTTGCGAATTGAAGGCCATAAAATTGGCCTGGATAAAAACTTTGCTATTTTTGACCAACAAGACCAGCTTGATCTGGTTAAGGCTTCGTTGTTAAGATTAAATCTAGATCCTAAAGCGTTTAAACCCAACAGTTTGCTTCAAGCAATCTCCTCGGCAAAAAATGAATTAATTAACGCTTCGGAATATTCCGGCTATGCCCGCGGTTATTGGCAAAAAACCCTAGCTCAAGTCTATTTTATTTACCAAAAACTTTTAACTGATTATTCTGCCTTAGATTTTGACGATTTATTAATGAAAACGGTGATTCTGCTTCAAAAAAATCAGCCGGTTTTAAATTATTATCAAAATAAATATCACTTTGTTTTGGTTGATGAATATCAAGACACTAATCGAGCTCAATATGTTTTAACCAAGCTTCTGACTGGACGCTGGAACAATCTAACCGTCGTGGGCGATTGTAGCCAATCCATCTATCGCTGGAGAGGCGCTGATTTTCGCAATATTCTCAATTTACAAAATGACTTTCCTAACTTGACCACTATCAATTTGGAGCAAAATTATCGTTCAACCGATAATATTCTGGCGGCAGCCTACAAGATTATTTCTCATAACCATTCCCATCCGATTCTTAAACTCTGGACTAAAAAAGGTTCAGGTAAAAAACTGACTATTTTTGAAGCCAAAGATGAAAAAGAAGAGGCTGATTTTATTGCTCAAAAAATCATTGAATTAACTGTCAGCCATAGCCAGATTGCTGTTCTTTACCGCACTAATGCCCAATCTCGAGTTCTGGAAGAAGCTTTTTTAACTCACGGCCTGCCTTATGTTTTAATTGGGGGCACCCGTTTTTATGAGCGCCGGGAAATTAAAGATTGTTTGGCCTATTTGCGGCTGCTTCATAATCCTAAAGACATGATTTCGTTTAAACGGATCCAAAAACTGGGGAAAAAGCGCTTTGATAAATTTCTTGCCTTAGCCGAACGTTTAGAAAAAATGCTCGACCGGCTAACGACAACCGAAATCCTTAATCAGGTTTTTAAAACCACAGGTTATTTGGAACGCTATGATAAAAAAAATGAAGAAGATTTGGTTCGTTTGGAAAATATTAAAGAATTAAAAAGTGTAACTCGGGAATTTCCCCAGCTGGATGAATTTTTAATCCAAGTGGCGCTAGTTGAACAAGAGCATTTTGCCAGCGGCCGAAAAATTTCTAAATCATCCCAAGAAGCTGTTAACCTAATGACTCTGCATGCGGCCAAAGGCTTAGAGTTTAAGCTGGTTTTTATGGTTGGCATGGAAGAAGGCTTGTTCCCTCATTCGCGTTCAATGCTGGAAAAAGACGAGCTGGAAGAAGAACGCCGGCTCTGTTATGTTGGCATTACCCGGGCAAAAGAAAAACTTTTTTTAAGCCATACCCGCCGCCGGCTTTATTTTGGCCGCCGTTCCAGTAACTTAATATCCCGCTTTGTTGCCGACATTCCCAACCGCCTCTTGGAAGTTGAAAGACAATTCCCATTCACTTAGGCGTGTTATACTAAACTTATGATTATTCGGCCAATAACGCTTACAGAAAAAGACCAATTCAATCAGGTAGCCAATCATCCGCTTCAATCCTGGGAATGGGGCGAGTTTCGCAAGCAAACCGGCCTTAAAGTCAGACGCCTAGGCGCTTTTGACGGCAAACAACTTCAGGCCGGATATCAAATAACCATTCACCCAATTCCCAAAACTAATTTTACTATTGGCTATTTCCCTCGCGGACCAATGCCTGATTCTACTATGATTAAGGCCTTAACAAGCATTGGCCAGGAAGAAAACTGCTTATTTATTAAACTCGAACCTGATGTTGCTTTACCAATTAATGCTCAAGCAAACAGTTCAGCTTGGCAAAATGTTGAAGATTTTCTAATCAAACATAATTGTAAGCCCGGCCGGCCCCTTTTTACTCAATATACTTTTCAAATTGACTTAACTAAAACTGAAAAAGAATTATTAACCCAAATGAAGCCAAAAACGCGCTACAATATCCGCCTGGCAGCCAATAAAGGTGTTAAAATAGTGCTTGACTCAACTGATCAAGGCTTTAAACAATATCTCCAGCTCCGATCAACAACTTTAAAACGCCAACAGTTTTTTGATCACACTGAAGATTATAAGTGGCAAATGTGGCACCAGCTCTACCCGGCCGGCATGGCTCATTTACTCAAGGCTGTTTATCAAAACCAAACCTTAGCCGCCTGGGTGTTATTCACTTTTAAAAACAGGCTTTACTATCCTTACGGCGCCTCCTCCGACCAGTATCGCGAAGTCATGGCCTCTAACTTACTTATGTGGCAAGCCATGCGTTTTGGTAAAAAACAAGGTTGTCAAATATTTGATCTCTGGGGCAGCCTTGGCCCTGACCCTGATCCTCAAAACCCATGGTATGGTTTTCATCGTTTTAAAATGGGTTATGGCGGCCAATTGGTAAAATTCCTGGGCAGTTTTGACTTGGTGCTTAAACCCGGACTTTACCCTTTTTACCGCACAACAGAAACCATCCGTTGGCAATTTTTAAGACTCCTGGCCAAATGGAAAACCTGAATAAATATCCAGACATCCGTCAGTCACCAGCCCATGCCCGTTTTATGAAATCAATTGGCTGGCAAGTTGCGACCATCAACAACATTCAGGCTTTTATCAAACGCTTGCCTTGTTTACCGTTTAGCTTAATGAAAATCCAGCGGTTTAACCAACCATTGGACAAACAGGCTTTAGACAAAATCATTAAAAAGCATCGAGTGGTTTTTTTAAAAATCGAGCCTCAAATTCAACAGCCAACAAAACTCTCCGGTTTTAAAAAAGATCATTGGCCACTTAGCCCGAGCCATACTCTTTGGCTGGATTTAAAACCAAGCGAAAAACAGCTCCTGGCTCAAATGAAAGCTAAAACCCGCTATAATATTCATTTGGCTCAAAAAAAGGGCTTGAACATAAAAGTTCTCCGGGGCCAACAAGCAAGTCTAACCGACTTAAAAGCCTTTTATCAAATTTGGCGGCAGCGGGCCAGAAAAATCCACCTTAACCCGCCCCGTTTTGATCAATTAAAGTCATTAAAAACTGCTTTTGGGCAGGACTTTTTCCTGCTTTTAGCCAATCAAAACGAACAATTAGTGACCGGTTTAATAATTTTAAAATATCAACAAGCCGCCTGGTATTGGCACAATGCCTCAACCAAATGCGGCATGAAGTTGTTTGCACCAACCTTGTTAACTTGGCAGGCAATCCAGCAAGCCAAAAACTCCGGTTGCCGGCTGTTTGATTTTGAAGGCATCTATGATCCGCGCTTTAGTCAACAAACCAAAAAATGGCAAGGCTTCACTCGTTTTAAAACCGGATTTGGCGGTCAAAAAATTCAGTTCCCCGGCCCATTTGTCCGCTGGCTCAACCCTTTTAAATAATGCTATTATTAAACCATGGCCAAAACTAAAATTGCGGTTTTTGATCTTACCGGCTGTGACGGCTGCCAATTTCACTTAATGTCTCTAAACGAACTTTTGCTGGATCTTTTCCAAGATTTTGAAATTAACTACTGGCGTCTGCTGACCGAACCAAGCAAAATTGATTGTGACATTGCTATTATTGAAGGTGCGGTTACTACCGAAGAGCATATTAAGCTCTTAAAAGAAATTCGCCAAACTTCAAAAGTGGTTATTGCCATTGGCGCCTGCGCTTTAAACGGCAATGTTTTTGCTCAAATTCCCCAAAAGCAACGAGCTAAACTGGCAGCCAAAATTTACGATGCCAATTACCAGCTTAAAGCTAAATTTTTAGAGCCGGTCGCCAAATTTATTCAGGTTGATGAACAAGTGTCCGGCTGCCCGCCAAACATTGAGGATTTCAAAAAAATCCTGGCCAAATATCAAAAAGAGCCGGTTGTTTCCGCTCTCAAAACCGTCACTGTACCTGATTATGTGGCTAAAATTGAGGGCCATGGTATTTTAAAAATTAATTTTAAAACTCAACAGGCCAGTTTTCAAGTTGAAGAAAGTGAGCGTTTAATTGAAGGCTTATTAATAGGTAAAAAATTCCAGCAAGCCCCATTTATTAATGCCCGGATTTGCGGCATCTGTCCGGTAGCTCACAATCTCTGTTCTTGGGCGGCAATTGAAAATGCTTATCAAGTTCAACCTCTATTGGCAGTGATTAATTTAAGAAAACTTTTATTGGCCGCTCAAACAATTAAAAGTCATGTGCTTCATCTTTTCTTTTTAGTTTTACCTGATTATGCCCAAGTTAAAGGCGGGATTGAATTGGCCACTAAATATCCGGCTGAGTTTCATTTAATGCTTAATATCAAACGTACGGCTGATCGGACAATGGAAATTGTTGGTGGCTCAAGCGCTTTTCCCACCACGACGATTTTAGGCGGCTTTGCTCAAATGCCGGATTTAATTGAACTTAAAAAAATCAGCCAGTCAATTGAGGAAATCCTGGATGAAGCTGAAGATTTGGTTAAGCTTTTTGCTTCCCTGAAAATACCAAGCCTAACCACTCAAACCCGGCTTTTAACCACCAACCCGGTTAGTGGACAATATCCGCTTTATCCCGGTAGTTTAAATACCACAATTAAAGAAAGTGTTCAGTCAAAATCAACCGCCAAGCTTGGCATTTTGGCAGATGGTACGGTTATCAAAGTTGGCGCCTTAGCCCGCCTGTCCAGCTATGCTGATAATCTCCATTCACAAGCCAAAGAGCTTTGGCAACAACACCCGGTTGACCCGCATAACCCTTTTGACAACAATTTGGCTCAAGCAATTGAAGTCTTACATTTCTTAGAAGAAATCCAACTCTTGGTTGAAGATTTAACCAAAACCGACCTCAATCAAACAATTGGTTTAAAAACCCCGCCAAGCCTCAAACAGGCTGTTTCCGGTCAAGCCGCCTTAGAAGCTCCTCGGGGTGTTTTAATCCACCAGGTAACTCTTGAACCTGATGGCACTATTCAAAATTACAACATTATTCCGCCCACGCAAATTAATCTGGCTTCTTTAAACCATGAAGCTCAAATTTTGGCTCAACAAAGTCAAACCCAAACCAACTTAAAAAAATCAGCCGAACAGCTTATCCGCGCCTTTGATCCCTGCATCACCTGCGCAGTGCATTAAATGGTTTTTCTGGTATATTTCTCTAAATTATCCTTCTGCTTTTGAGTCAAAATCTGACAGCGCTGGCCCCAATGATAGGATATAAACTTACCGGCTTCTTCTTGCCAACTAATTTGACACAGCTGGCGGCGACGTTCGTCAAATTTAACCCGGCCAGTAACTGAACCAACTACCAAAACATGGAAACTGTGATGGGCTACTGCTTTTGGACCAATCCGGCGGCAACGTTTTTTGGCGGTTGATAAACTCAATAGTCCCGGCCGGGTAAATTCTTTAATAATTAAGTTTTTCAAATCATTAACCCTGACCTGCTCTAAAAGCTCGTTGCCAAGCCAATAAGCTTCAACCACTTTTGCATTCAATGGATCAGTGATTCGGTTACTTTTGGCAATCAAAACATAATAAGGATAAGCGGCTTCAAAAGTGGATAAAACCTGCCTAACCTTATTTTCATCAACTGCTTTACCCTTAAGAAAATTCTCCAGAATTTCACTCGTTTGTTTAATTTTTTGACCGCAAAAACCGAGACGGCAAGGTGGATAACTATAAAGCGCGGCCAGGCGCAAACCGGACATAATCGCTCCTTTGCCGCAGTAAAAAAGTCACACCAACCCCAAATAAAAGCATGCCAAAAATTTGCTGACCAGCCGGAATCACACCCAAAACTGTTAAGGAAAGCAAGGTAGTAATCGGACTGCCCAAGGTTAAAATCGCTGTTCCTAAACTAACCGGCAGACGCTTTAAAGCCGAATACCAGCTAACTACATAACCTAACAAAAAAAGACTGGTAATAACAATGCCTCTGATTTGTACTAAGCCAAAATTGTCAAATTGCAACCATTGGCGATTAAACAGCAAAAACACCCCAATGAGCAATGAACCAAAACCCATCCGGCCAAAAGCCACAGTTAAAGCCGGTAACCTGCTTAAAAGCTTTTTAGACAATATATTTTCCAGTGCCCATAAAATTGTGGCTGCTAAAATTAAATTATCACCGGGCTGAAACTTAAAAGAAAAGGCTTTTAAAATAAACAAATTGCCTAAAATCAAAAACGCCGCCGCCCATAGAAATTTTTTATTTAATTTTTCTTTAAGCCAAAACCAGCTAAACACGGAAACAAAAATAAACAGATTTTTATGAATCAAGGCGGCATTAACAGCCGTTGTTTGGCTTAAACCCTGGAAAAAAAGCAAAAAAGGTAAACTGCCGCCAATCAAACCAATCAAACCAAGATTTAACCAGTCTTTAAAACTTAAGGTTTTAAACCTGGACAGTTGTTGAGTCTGATATAAAATTAACCCCAACCCAATCGCCACTAAAACATTTTTACTCAGAGTAAAAACATAGGGATTTAAACCAGTAATTATCAGTTTGTTAATAAAAATAGATACGCCGGAAATCAACGCAGTAATTAAAACCAGTAAAATTCCCTTAGACATGATGGCCTCCCTGCTTAAACAAAGTTAAAGTTTCCCTGGCTTGCTGAGGAGAAACTTTATTGATCGCCGTATCTTGATAGGCCAATAAGTAATCGCCCACTTTAACTGTTTCATCCAAAGCGGAAACATCCAGCCAATGACAATGATCTGGCAGCTCAACTTTAGCTTGATGGCCTTTTATGGCAATTACTTTGCCGGGAATTCCTAAACACATAGCTTAAATCTATTTTATTTATCTGGTTTTGGTTTTGGCTTACAAGGACCGCATCCACCACATCCACTCATGTTTACCTCCTGCAATTATTTTAGCATAAAAAAGTTTCAGTCTCTGCGGCAATCAATCTCTGGCTTAGGCGCGCTCGGCTGACCATGCTTAATCCATTGACCATGTTCACAAATCCAATCATCCTCACTCCCGCCAATTACAAACCTAAGCACCAGCCAAAGCATCAGGCCAACCGCCAAAAATTTTAATAAACCACCAAACTTCTTCTTATTTTTCATTAATCTAAAGTATCACATATGTTTATAGCCAAAATCAATTATGAACCTTTTGTTCTTTAGCTACTGCTTCTCTAATTGAGTCCGACGGATAAATTGCTCTCAAAGAGTAGTGACGACTTTTAATGGTTTCTACTAGTTTTTCCTTGGCTTTCAAACTATTTATTAAACGCCAATCCCTGGGGTAATCTCTGCGGCCAAAGCCCTTTAACATAATTTGCTCTTGAATTTTTTGAATAATCAAAACAGGTCTTTCCCTACTATAATAATATAATAAACTGAAGGAATACCGCCTAACATTAATAGCTGTTCAAGCCAAAGGGCTTGTACAAAAGTTTCTCCAACTACTGCTTCATTTTCAATTTGATCCAAACAAAACTCAATACAGGCTTTTTCCGACTCACTAGGCTCTAAAGAAAGAGCTTTCAACATTTCTAATCTTTTTCTGTAATCAATTAAGCCCTCTAGTTCTATAGTTTCTAGATGCCAAAATAGATACCTGTCGCCAAAATCCGCCCTTCCCCGTCGTGTTTTAACGTAATCTTGATACTTATTTCTTAAGCGCTCAAAAAGATTGAGCCTTTCCTGTAATTCTTGAGTAGAGCTGGTTAAAACTACTTTTAAGTATGAATGGGCTTCGTCCAGAACACGTAGCGAATCTCGATCTGCCTTCACTTCATCTGTTTCTAGTTTTTCTAATAAAACCGGGGGTAGTTTATCAACCAAAGAAAAATAATAGTGATCTTCTGGTAAATAAATGGCTTGAACATTAGGAATCTTATAAGAAGGGAGCCATTGACCTTGACAATCTCTAGCTTCTCCAACAATACCATGCCCATGTCCTTGACGATCGAAATCATTAATAAAAACACCCTTATTATCTTTTGTTATTCTATACATCCGAGTCTGATCTTCTATGCCTCCAGCTACATAAATACAAACTACGCCTTTATTGTGCTTAAATTCCTCGCGAGGATCTACTAAGTATCCTGCTAAAATATCATCAGTTAAAATCCCATTCTCGGGTGGATCGATCCTTAAATAACGAGTTTTAGAGAAAGGCGGTTGCACTACTAACTCATTGGCAAAAAGTCCTTCTCGGAAAATACTAATTGATGGCGCTGTAGGCTTTTCATCCATAATTTACTTACTACTCATACTGCCGGACAGAGCAGACGATAATCGCAAAACTTGCAAAGATAGCCGGGTTTGGCTGAAAAATCAAACTGTTGTATTTGCTTTCGGATAGCGAGAATGTCTTTTTTCGCTTCTTCTAATTGTTTTTTTGTCCGGGTGGTAGAAACTTTTTTTTGCTCATCCAAAAAATAAAAACTAAAAGTAATTTGTTCCGGTGTCCGGTTATAAATCCCCGGATCAGTTGCCGCTAAACCATAAATCGTCATCTGCATTGAGCGGTCAACTGTTTTTTGATCCATTAATTTACCGGTTTTATAATCAATTATCTCAATTGCGCCGGTTTTTTTCTGATCTATCCGGTCAATTCGTCCTCCTAACCACAAATCCTGCGCCAATTTAATTTTAAAGCCATCTTCCAGGGCTAAAATTTTGGTTTGAGGATCAAAAGAATGTTGATAATAATCTTTAAACAGTTTTTTAGCTTGGCTATAAGCTTTTTGCTCGTGAGCTTTATTATCATAGCCTTCACTGATCCAATGTTGTTTTAATAACTTTAATAACTGTTTTAAAGACAACTCCTGGCCGTCTTTTAAAGCCTGATAAAAATCCCGCATCGCTTGATGCAGACTAGTACCAAAACTTTGAGCATGAGAACGCGGCGCCGGCAATTTTAAAATATGGCGGTATTTATATTGCAAAGGACAATTTTTAAAGGCTTCAATTTGAGAATAGGATAAATAGGTTATAGAAGGTGGGGTGCAGGAAATAGGTTTTTCTTTTACAGGTTTAAAATCAAACATTGATAGCTGATCTGCTGGCTGAGCTTTTTCCGGCTTAAACTCTTTACCCAAAGTTTCAAAAACAAACGGGCTAATCTTTTTTAATCGCTTAGCCTCACCATAAAATTTGCTTGCCGTCAGATAAACCCGATCTTTAGCCCGGGTTAAACCAACATAAAATAACCTGCGCTCTTCTTGTTCATGACTGTCGCCGATCGGTAAAATTTCTTTAACCAGCTTATCGGGAAGTGGAATTAGTCCCTGCCGCTGGCGACTGGGAAAACGCTCGTTAACCAAATTCACCAAAAAAACCACCGGAAATTCCAAACCCTTGGAAGAATGAACGGTTAACAAATTAACGGCATTAACTTCCTGCCAATCACTATCGGTAGCCAAAGGCGATTCGCCTAACTCAAGTTTTAAGTCTAACCATTCAACTACGGCGAAAACCGAGGCGTCTTCATGCTCGGCTTCGTAAGTTTTTAGTCTGTCAAAAAATTTAGCCAAGTTCTGCACTTGCTGTTCTTTTTTTGCACTCGGCGGATCAAGTAAAAACTGATACCAACCGCTTTTTTGAATAAAATCGAATAAAATCTCGCCCGCGGTTTGTTTAGGCAATTGTTTTAAATGACTCTGAATTAGCTTTACTAAATGACTGAATTTTTCTTTACCGCCAACAGACAATCCTTCTATGGCCTTATTTTTTTCCGCGGCTTCAAATAAACTTAAATTTTGCCGCCGGCTAAAATTACGCAAAACCGCTAAGTCCCGAGGGTTAAATTTAAAAACTGTCATAGTAGCCAATTTATAAAAAGCAATATCATCTTCAAAATTGTTTAACAATTGTAAATAGGCAATCAGATTTTTTACTTCTTCCTGACGCAATAGTTGGCCTGGTCCTAAAAATTGCCAGGGAATTGCCTGACGCTTTAAAGCCCGGACAAAGGGTTCAGCATGATTGTTGGCTCGAACCAGTATGGCTATATCACCATAATTATATGTTTGAGTAGTAAGTTTCTTAATTTTCTTAATAACTAAATCAGCTTCATTTTCCACCCGATCAGTAAAAATAAACTTAATTTTTTCGCCCTTTATTTTCTTAATGCTTTTTAAGTTCTTACTAATGCCTAATTTGGACTCTAAAGTGTCCGGATTGTTATGCTGAATTACATCATAGGCTCGATCAAGAATTTCCTGGGTTGAACGATAATTTTTAAGCAAAGTTATGGTTTTTGCTTTTGGATAGTCATCAATGAAGTTGAGAATGTTAGAAACCGCGGCGCCGCGAAATTTGTAAATTGACTGCGAATCGTCTCCTACAACCAAAATGTTCGGCTTACCCTTAGGCTGACCCAAAAGCTTAACTAATTCATACTGGGCAATGTTAGTGTCTTGAAATTCATCTACTAAAATATATTTAAATTGCTTTTGGTAGCGCTGTCGCACATTTTTCCGGGTCTTAAAAAGCTGCAAACTATAACTAATTACATCAG
This sequence comes from Patescibacteria group bacterium, assembly GCA_018813815.1. GTDB lineage: Bacteria > Patescibacteriota > Microgenomatia > UBA1400 > JAHJAY01 > JAHJAY01. Next base: position 17,850 of record JAHJAY010000041.1, read on the forward strand.
CAAAATCCATCCGGCCGGCTTTTTCTTTAAGTTGCTGATAAGCTTTAAAAGCGCGCGCCAGCTCCAGATTTTTTTTAACTTCATCCTTTTCGGATTTTGCCCAATCAAGATATTCGCTGGGCGATATGTCCTCATCCCGCAAACGACTAAAGTAATTAATCAAGCCGGGTAAAAATTTACTCGGATTGCCACGCGGCCGGAAATAGTCAAGTTTTAAAGCAAACAAGTGCTGATTTAAAAACTGAATTGTTTCCGCTTCAGTCATTAAAACATATTTGGAATCCAACCCTATCTGCATCGCCTCACGCCGTAAAACCCGATCACAAAACGAATGAAAAGTGGAAATCCACATTTGGGTATAACCATAAGGCATAATCTCATCCACCCGGGTTTCCATTTCCAAAGCCGATTTATGAGTAAAAGTTAAGGCCAGAATTTCGACTGGTTTTGCCAATTCCTGAGCAATCAAATATTTAATCCGCTCAGTCACCACCGTAGTTTTACCCGTACCGGCTCCGGCAATAATTAACAGCGGACCCTGACCGTGTTGAATTGCCTGAAGCTGTTCAGTGTTAAGCTGCTTTTTCATTCTTATCCAACTGCTTAGTTTCCTCAATAGACTCAGACAACACCCGAGTAGAAGATAATTTTTGTCCTAACAAGGAAAAGCTTTGAAGCGCATTGGCAAACTGACTGTAAGCATTATTAATATGCTTGCCTAATACGCTTAAAACTCCTTCGGTTTTTTCATAGTCTTTTTGAATCGCTCGCAGCAAACGAAAGACCTCGCGTGAGCGAGCCTCAATTTTTTGACCCTCAAAAGATAAAAGTATGGTTTGCAAATGCGCATAAAGTGTTGTCGGCGACACCGGATAAACCCGGGCACGGCGGGCATAATCAGTTAAATCAGGAATGTTAACAATCTCATAATAAACCGATTCAGAAGGAATATACATTAAGGCAAAATCCATAGTTCCTTCTTCCTGCAAAATATATTTTTTGGAAATATCCCGAATATGCTTTTTCACATCAACAGTAAAAGCCTTCTGTAATCGATTTTTTTCAGTTTTGTTTTCTGCCGCCATCATTCTCTGAAAATTTTCCATAGGAAACTTGGAATCAATCGGCAACAAACCCGCGTCGGTCTTTATGGCCGCATCAACTTTCTCTCCGGATTTAAAGGCGTATTGCAAATAAAAACTGTTTTTAGAAAACATCTGGGAAATCAAATCTTTTAAAACTTCTTCACCAATATTTCCGCGCAACTTGGGACTTTTTAAAAACTCCTGCAGCTCTTTCATTGACCGGCCAATTTCACTCATCTCACCAACCCGCTCAGCCACTTCGCTAATATAGCGCGCCGCATTATCCAAACGCTTATTCATCGTTGCCGTTGATTGCTGTAAACTATCGGAGAGATTTTTAGATTGTTGCTGTAATCCTTTTTGTAAATTCACCGGCACTTGCTGTAAGTTCTCAATAATTTTTAAAAGATTTTCTTCAGATTTAGATGCTTGCGAGAGCTGATTCAGCTTACGGTTAAGTAAATAAACCGCTATGGCCACAGCCGCAACTATGACAGCAACTAAAAGATAGATTTCCTTAGGCATAATGTTATAATTTTAACACTAATGGCCAAAAGAATTAAGAAAAGCTTTATTCCCACTATATTCCTGGCAATATTTTTTTGGCTGAGTACCGGTTTAATTGTTTTCTTTTTAGATCCATTAAGCATTAAGGACATTTTAATTCCTGGCACTTATTTGCCGTTTTTCCTGGTTTTAGCTCCGGCTTTATTTTTTACCTGGTCATTGATTTTTATGAACAGCCGCCGAGGTCTATTAACTACTGCTGGTATTATTTTGTTTCTTGTCCTCAAACTTTTAAAAATTGGCAATTTCCTCAATGTCATTCTCATTGCCAGCCTCATCATTGCTCTTGAACTCTCTTTTTCTAAACGCTAAAATAGCTTTTATAACTAATTTAATTAATTAAAGTATGCAGATTTCTCCTAAAAAACTAAGCCGTCAACAAAAAAAAGACATTTTTAAAAAACTTTATCAAGTTTTGGCTGATTTAAAAAAACCAGATGATATAGCCGCTTTTTTAGATAACGTCCTTACTCCGATCGAGAAAACCGCTATTGCCAAACGACTAAATATTGTTTTTTATCTTAAAAAGGGCAAATCTTACAGTTTCATTAAAGATAATCTCGGTGTTTCTTCAGCCACAATTTCTTCAATTCAAAAAGAAATGGAAAACAGTCCTGGCTTTACTTTGGCTTTAGAAACCATTGAAACAGATGAGTGGGCCAGTCAATGGGCCCAAAAAATCACTGATCTTTTCAAAAGTTTTTCTCTGAAAAAAGTTCAAACCCCAGTTTAAACTCTCATGCCCCTTTGATACAATCAATCTATGGCTAAAAAGTTTTACCTTACTGTCGCTATTCCTTATGTTAATGCCGCACCACATCTGGGACACGCGCTGGAATTTCTTCAGGGAGATGTAATCGCCCGCTATCATCGGCTATTGGGTGATAATACTCTTTATCTGTCTGGCTCTGATGAAAACAGTTTAAAAAATGTTCAAGCAGCTAAAAAACAAAACATTTCCACCCAGCAACTTTGTGAACAAAATACCCAAGCTTTCAAAAAGCTACTAAAAAAATTAAACATCTCCATTGATATTTGGCAGCGCGGCTCCAGTCAAACCAAACACTGGCCAGGAATTCGGGAATTATGGCAGTGCTGTCAAAAAAGCGGCGATATTTATAAAAAAAAGTATCAGGGACTTTATTGTATTGGCTGTGAAGAATTTAAGCGGGAAAAAGATTTAGTTAATGGCCGCTGTCCGGAACATCCTCATAAAAAACTTGAAGTTGTAGAAGAAGAAAACTATTTTTTCCGTTTATCCAAATATGAAAAACAACTGCTTCAATTAATTAAATCAGACAAATTACAAATCATTCCTCAAAAAAGGAAAAACGAAACCCTGGGTTTTATTAAACAGGGTCTAGAGGATTTTAGCATTTCCCGATCAGTCGAGCGCGCCCATGGCTGGGGTATTCCCGTACCTGATGATGACAGCCAGATTATCTATGTTTGGTATGACGCCTTAGCTGAATATATTACCGGCATTGGCTGGAATTGGGGTTTAAAAAAGTTTCACCAATGGTGGCCGGCTGAACTACATATTATTGGTAAAGGCATTAATCGCTTTCACACCATCTACTGGCCGGCGATGCTGATGTCGGCCGGATTGGCCTTGCCAAAATCAGTTTTGATTCATGGTTATATTACGGTTGACGGCCGCAAAATGGGTAAATCCATTGGCAATGTAGTTGATCCACTTGAATTAGTTAAAAAATACGGCACTGATGCAGTCCGCTACTATCTGCTTAAAGAAATCCCCACCACTGATGACGGCGACTTTACGGAAAAACGCTTCAAAGAACTTTATAATGCTGATTTGGCCAACGGTATCGGCAACCTGGTTCAACGACTAGCCCGGCTCTGTCAAAACTCAGGAGCAAATTTCCCAAAAAACAAACTTCAGGCTTATCAGAAACCCGGCCAAACCAAAAAATTCATAGATAATTATCGCTTTAATGAAGCCTTAGCCCATATCTGGACTTATATTAAAAGCTTAGATAAAAAAATTGACCAAACCAAGCCTTGGGAAAAAAGCGGTCAGGATCTGGGAAAAATCTTAAGCCTTCTCGTTCCCGAAATTCAGCAAATTGGCAGCTATTTAACTCCCTTTTTGCCTGAAACATCCCAAAAAATCCAAAAAATCTTCGCTGGTCCAAAAATCCGGGCACCCAAAAAACCCCTATTTCCGCGGTTAAAATGAAAAAACAATTAAAGCTTAACCACAATTATCTTCTTTTAACTCTAGCTGCTGTTATTTGGGGCATAGACAGCACGGTTGCCAAACCAGTCCTGGAAGTTATCCCACCAATTACTTTCTCATTTTTTCGCTTTTTAATCGGCAGCGTTCTGTTCGCCCTAGCTTTGACCTCGGCTAACATTCCAAAAACCATCAACAAAAAAGACCTACTTAAAACTGCCTCGCTTGCCTTTGTTGATAGTATTATGGTCATTGTTTTGATTAATTTTGGCATCAAGTACACTACCGCCGCCAATGTCTCTATTCTTGTTTCCCTGCTGCCACCAATTATTATTGCCCTTTTAGCAGCAATTTTACTCAAAGAAAAGCTGGGCAAAATAAACATTTTGGGTATGTTTACCGCAACTCTGGGGGTGGCTTTTTTAACCAACCTTTTTTGGGGGCTAAAAGACTTGATTCAAACTCAATTTTTTCTAGGCAATGTTTTAATCGTCATCGCCGCCTTAGGCTGGGCAATTTACAATATCTGGGGTAAGCCTCTTTTTCAAAAATATCATCCCACTACCATCACTGCTTATATTTTCTTTTTTGCCACTCTTTTTACACTTCCATTAGCAATCTGGGAAATCAGCCATAATCAATTGCAATTTCCTCCAAAAGCCATTTTCGGACTCTTATATAATGGCATTGGGTCAGGCTTTATTGGCTACTTTTCTTGGAACAAAGGGTTAAAAGCCGTCTCTGCTTCTAAAGCCGGCATTTTTACTTACATAGTGGCTTTAAGCGGCGTAATCGCTGCTGTGGTATTTTTAAAAGAATCTTTATCGCCTCGTTTTTTAATTGGCGGTTTACTAACTTGTCTCGGACTTTATTTTACAACCAGAAAAGTTGAGGGATATGAAAAAAATTAAGTTTCCTTGGGGAGAGCTTTTTATCATCGGCACCACTGATGAACTCAGTGTTGGTATTGACATTATTCACCCGAAAAAACAAACTGACAAGCCTAGCGCCTATTTAAAAAAAGGCGTCGCGATTTATTATGTAATCAAAGGTAGGGGTCTTTGTGACGATCGGCCAATTAAAAAAGGCGACCTTTTAAAACTTTCCGCTGGGCAAAAAATCAATCTTAAAAATAATTCTAAAACCAATCTGAAAATAATAACTATTTATTTACCACCATATGATGAAGCTAATATCGGCCATTAAAACCCGCCGGAGCGTTCGCAGTTACCAGTCTAAACCGGTGCCTAAAAAAGTTATCAAAGAATTAATTGAATTGGCCAATCTCGCTCCAACGGCTGACGGTCAAGAAAACCGCCGCTTTATTATTGTTGATGATCCAAAAATCAAACAAACCCTTTGGCAGGCCGCTTTTAAACAAAGCCACGCCCAAGAAGCGCCCGTGATTGTGGCTGCTTGTTATGCTACTAATCTTTTTCAACCAGCACCTTTTATTAAAGACTGTAAAGGTTGGGGTGTTAATCTTTGGAATACCAACGAAAAAAACTATAAAACTCATCAGCAGTTTAAGAAAAACTGGCACATCTGGACTAGACGCTGGCCAATCCAAGACGCTGATGCGGCAATCGCTACTTTTTGTTTAGCCGCGACCGCCAAAGGTTTATCCACTTGCTGGATGGGACTTTTTGATCATGATCAAGTCAGAAAAGCTCTAAAGTTGCCGAGAAACTACCAAATAGCGGCCCTAATCACTCTTGGCTATCAGAAAAAATCTCCTTATCCGCAAAAACGCCGGCCAGTTAAACAACTGCTTCACTGGAATTCTTGGTCATCATAAAATCTGCTAAAATAGCACTATGCTGATTGATACCCATTGTCATCTTAATTTCCAAGCCTTTGAACCAGATCTTGAAGCAGTAATTAAACGGGCTCAAACCGCTGGAGTGACAAAAATTATTATCCCGGGTTCAGATTTGACTAACAGTCAAAAGGCCATTGAATTAGCGGAAAAATATGCAGGGATTTATGCGGCAGTCGGCATTCATCCCCATCACGCAATACAAATTCAAAATTTAGAAAAAACCCGCCAAAAGCTTTTGCATTTATGCGAGTCGGCCTTGGACCGAAAAGTCGTGGCAATTGGTGAATGCGGTTTGGATTATCATGAATATCAAATCACTAAATACCCGGAAAACAAAATTACTCCAAAAGTAAAACAACTGCAAAAAAAACTGTTTAAAGTTCACCTTCAAGTTGCTAAAAAATTAAAACTTCCTTTAATCATTCATAACCGCCAGGCACATGATGATATTTTAAAATTGCTCAATTCACAATTTTCAATTGGACAATTTCCCAAGGGTGTTTTTCACTGCTTTTCCGGCAACCAGGCTTTTTTGCGCCAGGTACTTGAACGCGGCTTTTATGTTGGCATTGACGCTAATATTACTTACAGCCATGGTCTTCAAGGGCTAGCAAAAAAAATTCCCCTCGAACGCTTGGTTTTAGAAACCGATGCCCCATTTTTAACCCCCCAACCTAACCGCTCTCAGCGCAATGAACCAAAAAATGTTAAAATTATTGTTCAGTATCTCGCAGAACTGCTCAATGTTTCGGCAGAAAAAATTGCTCAAACAACCACAATTAACGCCCGCCGGCTATTTAAATTATGTTAAGTAAACTAATAAAAAAGTACCCCAACCGCTCTCAGCGCTTTTTGGAAATATTACCCGGTGCTATTTCTTGGTTTCTCATTCTTTTCCCGATTTGGGGCTCACTGGTTATTCCTGTAGTTGTAGCTTATTACATTATTGCTTTTGATATTTATTGGCTCTATCAAAGTGTCTGGAGCAGTACTTTCTCGCTTTTAAGCTATTTAAAAATCGAAGCCTATAAACAATTTGACTGGCTCGGCGACACACAAAGCTTTCCTGATTGGGAAAAAATCCACCATATTATCATTATTCCCACTTATAAAGAACCACTGGCCACCTTAAAACGCACTCTTAGGGCTTTAAAAAAACAAACCTTTCCCAAAAAAGCCATAAGCGTGGTTGTTAGTTTTGAAACCCGCGAAGGCCAAGCAGCTAAAGAAAAAGCTTTGGCTCTCAAAAAAATCTTTAATAAAACTTTTGCCAATCTAATCATTACTTTCCACCCTGACCTGCCCGGTGAACTCAAAGGTAAATCTTCCAATGTTGCTTGGGCCGCTAAATTAGCTAAACAAAAACTGATTGATGAACAAGGTTTAGATATTAAGTATTTAACCATCACCAGCGAAGATGCTGATGCCGTGCTTCACCCGCGCTACTTAGCCTGCTTAAGTTTTAAGTTCCTTGACGACCCTCAGCGTTATTACCGCATTTGGCAACCGGCCATCCAATATTACAACAATATCTGGCGCTTGCCGGCTATTTCCCGGGCTTATAACCGGATTTCTTCAGTTGTCCAAACCGGTGTGTTAATGCGTAAGGACCGCTTAATGAATTTTTCCACCTATTCCACCAGTTTAAAAATGGCGGATAAGATCGGCTATTGGGATACTGATGTTATTCCTGAAGACTACCGCTTTTTTTTCAAAGCTTTTTTCCGGCTTCAAGGTAAAGTTGAAGTTGAACCAATCTTTTTGCCGGTTTATACTGACGCGGCCGAATCAACTTCGTTTTTTAAAACCATTAAAAACCAGTATGAACAAGTTAAACGCTGGGCCTGGGGCGTAAGCGATGATGCCTATATTATAAAAAACTGGATTCTGGCTAAAAATATTCCTTTTTGGGAAAAAACCACCCGCTCAGCCCATGTAATCAAAGACCATTTACTTTGGCCGGTTACCTGGTTTGCGATTACTATTGGCGCTAATATTCCACCTTTAATCAACCAAGACTTTGCTCGTACCACTTTAGGCAAAACCCTGCCGCAAGTTTCTTCGGCAATTCTGACTTTATGTTTAATCAGCATGCTGGCAATCATTTATGTTGATGCTAAGCAAAAACCTCAGCCTACAGAAAAAAGAGTCTGGTGGAAAAGATTATTTACCCCACTGGAGTTTGTGCTTTTACCAGTTGCCGGATTTTTGTTTACCGCCTTACCTGGTATTGATGCCCACACTCGCCTAATGCTCGGCCGTTATATTGAATATCGGGTCACAGAAAAGGTATAGTATAAGTAAGTAATTAGTAACTAGTAATTAGTAATCTGTGATTATTGCTTGCTACCTGTTTTTAAAGTACGTCGCGAAGTGAGCCTAAAAACAGTAACGATTTAAAAAAATGGTTGGTGCGAACGGAGCGCTGAGTGAGTGCTTGAATTCAGCTTTCGTTTAATCACTTAACTGCACGAACATTACTTTTAAAAATATGGTAGCAAGCTTTTAAACCAGAACAGCTATGAACCAATTAACTACATCACTTTGGGGCGACGAAGCATTTACAGCAGTTGCCACTATGGAAAATTTTTCCCGGATGATGGACGTTGTTCTCAAAGACACCCACCCGCCGCTTTATTATTTATTGCTTTTCCCCTGGATAAGAATTTTCGGCAGCTCTGAAGCAGCTATTAGAAGTTTATCGGTTTTGCTCTACCTGGGCACGCTCATCACAGTTTATTTCATTGCTCGACATTTAACCAATAATAAAAAAACCGCCTGGTTAGCCACCCTGCTCACTTTAGCTAATCCGTTTTTATTCACTTTTGCTTTTGAAAGCCGGATGTATATGATTATGGTCTTTTTTGTCACTTTGTCATTTTATTTTTTAGCCAAAAAGCAACTCTGGGGTCATGTTTTGACGGCAGCGGCAGCCATGTATTCCCAACATTATGCGGCTCTGGTTATTGTCTGGCAATTTTTTTGGCAGCTATTCACCACACCTAACTTTAAAAAAAACTGGCTGAAAATCTTTAAGCCTTATTTACTTATCAGCTTGCTTTATTTGCCTTGGCTTTATCCTTTATACCGCCAGGTTACCATGGTCTCCGGCGGATTCTGGCTGGGCCGGCCCCAGTTTAAAGATCTTGTGACTCTTTACTTTAAATACACTGGCGGTGGAGAAGTTTTTCCATGGCAAAAATATTTACCCTTATTGGCTATTGGTCTTTTAGTTCTCAAAAATTGGCGCCAACAACTCAAAAACAATCTCTTTTTACTTGGCTGGGTAGTTGCCCCGGCTCTGCTGGCTTATGTTGTTTCGCTTGGTAAAACCTCAATTTTTTATGACCGTTATTTAATTTTTATTATTCCCGGTCTAGCCATACTTTTAGCCAGTGGCAGACGCAAATTTTCTTTAGCCTTAATAACTATCCTCAGCTTAGCTTTATTAATAATTAACTATCATTATTTTACCCACCCAACCAAACGGCCCTTTAAAGAGTTAGCCCAATACATTAAGCAACAAATACAAACCGATGATTATTTAATTAATTACAATGGCAGCGCTCACCATATCTGGGAAACTAAATACTACGGCTTAACTGCTCCGATTTATGTGCCTGAAGGCGAATTGCCTTATTATGTTGGCACTGCGCAAATGACCCCAAAAGATACTGTCGCTCAACTGCCGGATAAACGCCGAATTGGAGTTATCGGCAGCGTTGAACCTGAATCAATGGTTGTGTTTAATTATCAATTAGATACTTATAAAAAATTCGGCCCTTTATCATTCTCTTGGTTTATTAAAAATGAAGATTAAAAAGCGTGTCAATTTATTTATCACTTTAATCATTGCGGCTAATTTATTGCTTCGTCTGCCGGCGCTTTGGGAACCGACTTCTTATGGTGATGAATGTATTTATCTTGCCCTTGGACAAGCTTTAAGAAAGGGTCTGGTTTTTTACCGCGATATCCACGACAACAAACCACCCCTGCTTTATCTAATAGCCGGTTTAGCTGGCGGCAAATTGTTTTATTTCCGGATTGTCAGTGTTTTATGGAACACCTTAAACATTTGGTTAATCGCCCTGTTGACTAGTAAGTTAACTAAAAAACCCTGGGCGCCGGTTTTAACCGCCGGTTTATTTCTAATCTTTTCCCTTTTACCTGAAGGCTGGGTTGCTAATGGTGAGCTCTTTATGATTATGCCGGCAACTTTAGGCGTTTATCTGGCTTTGATTGCCCAAGAAAAAAAATCAGCCTGGCCTTGGTTTGCAAGCGGTTTTTGCTTTAGCCTGGCTTTTCTTTTTAAAATTCCGGTTGCTTTTGATTTTGCCGGTTTTTTCTTCGCTTTGTTGATTTTTAAATTTAAAGGCATAAAAAGTCTGCTTCAGCTCAGTAAACAAAAATGGCCCTATTTGCTTTTAGCCGGTTTTGTATTACCGATTGCCCTGTCAATTGTTTATTATGCCCAAAAAGGCGCTTTTACCCCCTATGTCCGCTCTGCTTTGATGCAAAATATTGGTTATCTTTCTTCTTGGAACGGAGGCGGTAATAATGGTCTTTATCAACGGGCATTCATTCTGGTATTGGTAACTGCTTTAATCTACCGCTGGCGCCAACAACTGGGTTTCAGCTTTGTCATCATCAGCCTAACTTTGGGTTTTAGTCTTTATGGTGTGTTTCTTTCTGAGCGACCCTATCCTCATTATTTAATTGAAGCCGCCCCTTGGGCAGCCTTAACCTTAGGTTTACTTTTAACTCAAATCAACACTAAAAAATTAATTATCACTACTTTATTAACTTTTCTGATTTTGGCCGGAGTAAATAAATTTAATTTTTGGTGGTATCCAATCATGCCTTATTATCGTAATTTTATTGATTTTGCTTTACTGGGTAAAATCAGTCAACAACAATATTTCCGCTATTTTGGTCAAGCTAGCCTGGACGATTACCAATTGGCTAAAGAGCTTAAAAGCATAACCCGTCCCGATGAGCCGGTTTTTATTTGGGGAGACTCGGCCTGCGCTTATGCTTTATCAGAAAGGATTCCGGTGGGCCGCTATACGGTTGCTTATCACATTAAAGACTTTGATGCTTTTAACGCCACTCTTCAAGCTCTGGAAAAACACCAGCCCACCTATATTATTAAGCTCAATGATGAACACACTGAATTTCCTCAGTTGGACGCTTTTTTGGCCAGTCATTATGTTTTCAGTCAACAACTTAATCGCGCCTTAGTGTATCATCGGATTTCACCATGAAAAAAACCCAGCTCCGGTTTACAAATCTGCCTAATTCAACCTTTTCTCAAACCAAAGAAGAAGTCGATCATCTCTTGGGGGAAAAATCAATTAAAAAGGTGGTTAAGGCTATTTTAATCATCAATGTTTTAATCATCGGGTTCTTAATAGTTGTCTGGCCTAAACTACCGCCTGAAGTGCCGTTATTTTATAGCCGCCCATGGGGAGAGCCTCAATTGGCCAAAAAAACTGAGCTTTGGTTATTGTCGGCCAGCGGCTGGACTTTAACTTTAATCAATCTTAAAATTAGCAGTAAAATTTTTGCCCGGCACCAGACTTTAACCCTAGCTCTGATTTGGAGCAACCTCGTCGGCGTCTTACTCGCCAGTATCGCCTTAATTGAAATCGTCTTACTCGCCACCTAACATGAACATAACCACCTGGCTTTTAGTCTTTGGCTCTGCTCTAGTTTTAAGCTGGCTAACTACCCGGCTGACTATTTGGTTTTATCGACAGCGCGGTTGGCTAGACGACCCACAAACAGGCAAGCGCAACAATATCACTCATCAAACTCCAGTACCCCGCGGCGGCGGCCTGCCGATTTTTATTACTGTTAGCTTATTAAGTCTGGTCTTTTTGACACCGGACAAACACTTGATTGGTATTCTGCTCGGTGCTTTGGTCTTAACTATTGTCGGCGTGCTGGATGATATTTTTAACCTCAGTCCCTATCTGCGCTTACCCTTACTTTTTGTTGCCGCCGGTATTGTCGTTGCCGCCGGCATTGGTATCCCTTTTATCAGCAACCCTTTTCAAGCCAATCAAATCATTCAGCTCAATCAGCCCCAAATCCCCATTTATTTATTTAATAAGCTTCGGACAATTTGGCTCTGGGCTGATCTTTTTGCTTTAGTCTGGATTGTCGGCTGTATGAATTTTATTAACTGGTCTAAAGGGTTAGATGGTCAATTACCCGGAATTGTAGTGATTGCCGCTTTAACCATTGCCGTTTTAAGCTTACGTTTCAGCGCTGATATTACTCAATGGCCGGTTATCATTTTGGCCCTTTTAGTAGCCGGCGCTTATTTGGGGTTTTTACCTTGGAATTTTTACCCTCAAAAAATCATGCCCGGCTATGGCGGCGGCATTTTAGGCGGGTTTTTCTTAGCGGTTTTGTCTATTCTCGCCACTGCCAAAGTCGGCACCTTAACCGTGGTGCTTGGAGTTCCCTTAATTGATGCCGGCTGGGTAATCTTTCGACGTTTGAAAAATAAACAAATGCCGGTTTGGGGTGATCGCGGCCATTTACATCATCGACTCTTAGCTGCCGGATGGGGCAAAAGACGTGTCGCTTTATTCTACTGGATAATTACTGCTTTACTTGGCTGGCTAGCTTTGAATTTGAATCCTAATCAAAAATTCTTTACAATTATCCTACTCACCTGCTTGATTGGAGCTTTAATTATATGGTTAAAACACTTAACCTTTTGGCAAAAACTGTCCGACCGCGACAGTGGGTAAAAAATCTCGCTCTTTATACGGGCCTGGTTCTTACTGGCCAACTGTTTAATTCAACTAAACTGGTTCAAGTCAGTTTAGCCGTGGTTTATTTCACTTTATTAAGCGCTACTATTTATATTTTTAATGACATTTTAGATATTAAAGCGGATAAAAAACACCCGTTTAAAAAACACCGGCCAATTGCGGCTGGCGAACTACCCATTCCCGTAGCCTTATTTTTTGGACTCAGCGGAGTAATTATCAGTCTTTATTTAATGGTTCAGCTGGGTTGGTTTTATTTTTTCATTGGCCTAACTTATTTGATTTTCCAGCTTGGCTACAGTCTGTGGTTAAAACACGTGCCTATTTTGGATGTGCTCATGATTGCCAGTGGTTTTATTCTCCGGGTTTATGCCGGCGCCGTAGTGATTGACGCCCATATCAATGCCTGGCTGTTGTTGTGTATTATTTCTTTTTCTTTATTTTTGGCAGTGGGTAAAAGACGCGGCGAATTAACCTTGCTCAGCGGACAAGCCATTGCCGTTAACCAATCAAGAAAAGTTTTAGCTCACTATAGCAATCAACTGCTGGATGTTTATTGCGGGATGTTTGCTAATAGCAGTTGGTTAACCTGGACGCTTTATACTTTTGTTCAGCCGCCAATTATTATCGAACGCCACCGCTTAATTAATTTATTTACTGCTTTACCCCGAACTTTTTATTCAGAAAAATGGCTGATGTTAACCATTCCTTTGGTAATTTATGGCGTAATGCGCTATTTACAGCTGGTTTATGAAAACAACCAAGGGGAATCACCGGAAAGAATTCTTTTATCTGATCGGCCACTAATCGGCACTATTGTTATTTGGGTGGGTTTAATTATCGCCATCATCTACCTAATCTAAAATTACTCATACTTTTCTGCATACCGTCCGGAAATCCAGCCTTGAGTACTAATATCATATTGTATCTGATACCAACCCGCTTCATCAGTATCTAACAGCTGATAGCGCTCGCCGTGATTGGCTTTAGCAATTTCCTCACATTCAGGATCACCATCTGCAATACAGGGATTTTTTCTGACCCGCACCCAGCCAATATCCGGACTGTCAATTTCCACAAAGGGCCGCTCCAGCTCATCAGTTATTTCAGCTGAAGTTTTTGGAGTTGGACTAGGCGTAATTGTTATTGTTGTTTTAGCCGAAGGAGTAGCTTCTTCGGCTGAAGGAGTGGCTTCTCCATCTTCAGCCATTTCCGGCACTGGTTCAATTCCCAACTGCACGCTAATAACCAAACGGTAACCCATAATGGTTTTAGCTTTAATCTCTCTTTCCTGATAACCGGGTAAAGAAACAATAATGAAATGGTCGCCTTCAGTTATATCGCTTAAATTCATTGGCGCAAAGCCTCGAGGTTCACCATCCAAGCTAACCACAGCCCCGTCCGGCCGGCTGACTAAAACAATTTCAGCCTGTTTTTTATTGCTCGTCGCCTCAAGGGTAAGCATTTCTCCGGCTGATTCATCTTCACTGGCACCAAAAGTCCGGTTAACAACTGTTAATACGCTCTTACTTAAACTCACCCGGCTTTCCCAGGGAGACAACAACACTTCACCTGACTCAGGTACCAATTTAAGGGTGTATTCGCCGGGTTTTAATTCTTCATTAAAAAACGGCGTCGTACCCCTATGTTCACCGTCAATAAAAACAGTTGCCTGAGGCGTCGTGGTTACTTGAAGAGCGGCAAGGGATTTTTTACCAAAAGGCAGACTACAGCCAGTTAAACCCAAAGCTATAACTAAAAAAACAGCTAACAAAAGAATCTTTTGTTTCATAATAGGGTAATTATAAGTTATTAGTGGGCTAGGTGGCAAGCTTCAGAGACCATAAAACTCTTTTCTGCTTAATCCCATTTGGTCAATAATGCTTTTTATTGTCCCTTTTTTAATTTCGTGGTGATGAGGAATAACACAGGTTAATTTCTTTTCTTCATTCCACCAAATCTCATGGGTGCCACTGGTTTTTCTGCGAAGAATAAAGCCGGCTTTTCGCGCTTTTTTAATAACCACCCTATATGATAGGGATCTTAATTTCATCACGCAGGAACTATCACTGGAAATTCAAAAGAAAAATCTTTTGTTTTTGGCGCTTTTTGAATTCTGGCTTTTAAAGGAATTTTTAAACCCTCCTCTTGATAAATTTCAATTAAGCTCGCGGCAACACTGAGAATTTCACTAGCGGCTTCATCTATTGTGTCTCCTTGGGCATAACAAACCTGCCATTGAGGACAAACGGCAATAAACCCACCTTCTTTTTCTTCGGATATTTTGATGGGTAAATTATATTTACGAATTTTTTCTAGTCGTTTAATTGTTTTTACCATAATAACCATAGTATATGAAAATGCCTGTTAAATGTCAAATACGCGAATAGTTGAATAATACAAAATATTATACACCGAGAACACGCTTATCAACCTCTAAACCAAAGTGGTCAAACCCAGGCTTTTTTGCTAAAATACTCTCTACACTGGCCACGTACCCGAGGGGTTAGGGAGCGGTCTGCAAAACCGTTTACGTGGGTTCGAGTCCCACCGTGGCCTCCTAAAGAAACATAATGCTTTTTATTCTCCTTCCGTCTCCGAAGGTCGGGGAAAAGCATCTGCTAAAGCTTTTTTAACCGCCCTCATTGATCGAACACCCCTAGCCAAGGCCTGTTTCTGTCCCGTCTCAAGCTTTATCCCTAAAATCTCCTCAATCTCCTGCCAATCTCCAGCCGCTATTCTATCTCTATAAACCAATTGATTTAATGCCGTTACAAGCTTTGCAGTTACCTCAGGGTTAAATTGACCAACCCAGTCATCCTCAGCTCTTTTTAGCGCCTCCTCAATTATCAATCGGCTAGTTACGGCCAGCCGCTTCACCTGCTTCTCCTTGCAGCAATTGTTCAATTCTCTTTTGAGCGTCTGTTACCCTTTGGCCTTCACCATTGACCACTGCATTAACTAACCCGCCGAC
Source organism: Patescibacteria group bacterium (assembly GCA_018813815.1). Lineage (GTDB taxonomy): Bacteria > Patescibacteriota > Microgenomatia > UBA1400 > JAHJAY01 > JAHJAY01. Next base: position 33,280 of record JAHJAY010000041.1, read on the forward strand.
TGCCAGCCACATCTGGCTTCGTAACAGCTTATCACCGACCATATTTTCTACTGTTGTTCTCAACCAGTCAGGCGTATTTTCAGGCCAATCGCCATTTTCTTCAAAAGCTTTAGCTGCGGCTTCTAGTTGAGCCCGCAGCTCTTCTTCAGACTGCCCTAAAACTCCCTGTTCTAAGTCAGCGCGGGCTTGTAAGGCTTGCTCATGAACTTGAGTTATTAGTTGCCCTGCTTTTTCTTCACCAAAAATAGCTTTTAACCTCTCAAACTCTGGATAATTCTCATAATGCGGATACCTAGCCGCCGATGTCAAAGCATCACTTTGAACACGAACAAAGACATCTAGCGCCCTATCTTTTAACTTGTCAACTAAATCACCTGCGCCAATTTCTTTTAATAAAACCAATGCTTTAGTTGCTTCACCGTCTTTCAGTACTGTTTCCACCGCCTCTTTAACCGCTATCAAAAGCCGATCAGCTACTGCCCCCTGCTTTTCTCTTAAAACTCTTTGTTTTACTTTGGTAGCCTCAGCAATTGCTTGTCTTGCGGCCTCTTCACTACCAAACAAGTGCCCCCAATCACTCGCCTTAACTTCTCCGGCAATCACTGCTTGAGTTAAACTTGCCAGCTGCGTTTTTACATCCCCGCCTTCAATCAATCTTTCTCTTATCATTTCACTCAATTGATCCACCACTCCCATCTCTTCTAAAACCCGGTTAATTACCGTTTCAATCCGGCCAAACAATCGCCCGGCTTGCTCATACCCGATCAATCTAGTCAACCTGCCCGGATGATCTTCATCAACCCCAACAAATTCCTGTCTTAAATCTGATAAATCCCTTGAACCGCTAGGATCAAATAATGCCGTATAAATCTCATCCATAAAACCGGTAAATATTTTTGAAAGGCTGGCTTTAAGTCTTTCTTCTTCCTCCCCGCCCTGCCCCAAACTCTCAGTCACTGCCAAAGCTGCCGCTGTTGTCGCATAACCTTTAACCGCCAGCACCTGGGTAAAAAGCTCTCCGGCCAGATCTAACCCAACAAGTTGAGCCAGCCGGCCAGGTTTTTGACCCGTACCCACAAATTGCCCTCGTAATTCATCTTCATCAAGCGCAAGCAATAAATGCGTCAACTCTGCCAATCTTGCGCTTACTTCAATTACTGGTTCTTCCAATGCAGTCAAAATAGCTAAAATGCTGGCAATTTCTTGTAATCCGCCTCTTTCTTTTACTTTTTCTAATCGACGAACAAACTCATTAATATTTAAATATAACGACTCTCGCGCTTCTCTATTCTTTTCTCCCGTTAAACCAATGGCCTTAGCCATCCTTCTTTTTAAACCCGGCAGTTTACCTCCGCTTATGCTTTGATCAATTTCGCCGGATGAAACCCCTTGAGAAATTTCTTGAAGTAAATCCAACGCCGCTATTTCCCTGGTTGTTCGCTCTTCATCGCTTAATTCACCTTGAGCCGCTGTATCTAGAATCTTAAAAAAAGAGCCAAAAACCCGTATACTCCAAGCTCTTTCCAATGCTTCTGCTGTCCAAGCCCCACTGGCTTTTTCCCAGGCTTCAGCTATGATTCTCTTGACTTCAACTTGGTGATCAGATTCTTCTAAGGTTCTCAGTTGCTCTCGCAAACTACTAACCTGCTCCTCTAAATCCTGAATTGTTACTTGATTTTGATAATTAAGGGTCTCTGCATTAGCCAACTGGCCAGAAATAGCCCTCTCTTTTCCCCGCACTTCTTTCAATTTACCATTGACTGCCTCTAGCTCTGTTTCTAAAGTTGTAATTTGCCCCTCTTGCAGTGCTAATAAAGCGTCGGTTGCTGATTCTTCCCTGGCAGCCGCAGATTCTACCTCTTTAAGGCGTTGTTGGAGTTCTTCTAATAGAGGAGTTAATATCTCTCCTTTTGATCTTAAGATGTTTAAAACAAAAGCTAATTCTGCTGAATCGGCCTCACCAATATCGTCACAAACAGTTTGCAATAATACTTCAAACTCTTTGGTTAAATCTTCACCCTCAGCTGTTTTAAATCTTTCTAAAGCCGCTGCTACTTTTTCAGGTAATTGTACCCCCGAGGGTAAATTAACATATTCCTTTAAAACCGTCTCTATTTCCATTAAAAACAAATGGCTCCTAACTTCCTCCAATTTTCCTTCCAGCTCAGCAATTCTTGCTTGATCCTCTTCTCGACCCCCTGGCACAGCTTCAGTCTTTGGCCACAAAACTTCCTGACAGGCTTCTGTCACTGCCCTAACTAAGGGAAAAATTGGTCGATTTTTATCCTCGTTAATCTGATCAAACACCTCTTGACCATCTTCTCCGGCTAAAGCCAAAGCAGCTTTTAAAATTACCTTAACAGCCCGAATTCTTTCCAAACCTCCCGGGTTGGTTAAAAAAGGAAACTCGGTTGCTCCCAAAACCACTAAAGCCACATCCCAACGGGTTGCTTTTCCAGAATCTATCAATGCCTCGGAGAAAACTTTGAGAGGAGAGCCAAGAGCATTCTCCCAAACTGCTTCCCATTCCTGATCCCAAACCTCTTCCCCTTGTGGCTCTACCATAGCTGCCACTTGATCGGAGTCAAATCGTTCTAACACCGCAGCTTTTACTTCAGCTGTTAATGTTGATCCTTGTTGTTCTCCACCCATGTTTTTACTAAAACAGCTCGTCTGCTTTTTTTCTTACCTTATCCGTCCCAACCTGCATCATTCTTTTTCGTAAAGCTATAGTAATTGCTCGCATCATTGTCCAAATCGCACGTGTTCCACCTGAAAAACTGTCTCTTAATGCTAGCTTATCGGTAACCTCAAAATCGCCCCATTGGGCTTCTGGGATCTCAAAATCCTTTTCCTTGCCTGGACGACTGACCGCAACCAAAGCTTCAGCGCATCTCCTAACCTCATAGGTTTTCATTCTTTCGCCTTCAATTTCTACTATTCCCGATAAAGCCGCTTCCAAAAATCCAGTCAATGCTTCATTGTTCGCTGGTGGTACCCCTTCAGTCAAATGGTGAATTATTTGCTCAACCCATACGTAATCCATTGGAAACACCACATCAGGAAGCTTAAACGGACTTTTCTCTGCAGGCCGAACTTCAGCCGACATCATGTTTCGCCCTACTTGAGTAACAACAATCATAGCAGTACATAAGTCGTTTGCGCTTAATGTAGCCGGATCGCTAAAAACAACATCTGCTAACAAATCTTCACTTAACCAGCTAGCTGGATCTACTGGCAACTCACTATCAGGACTGCTCGCATCAACTAGTTGATCAATGACATCCTGGCACCGATCCCAAAATAGAGAAGCATCACCTGATTTTAATAACCCTAACAAAGAAAATTTCAATAAGGCTCGCAAATCAGTCTCGGTTTTTAGTGGTTTGCTTTCCCATAAGCTCTTAATTGTTCTAGTTGCCATCTCTCGATCAATCACTGAAAAAACTATAATTGGCTCAGCTAATTCTCTTTCAGCTGCTCTTAAAACCAAAAGGCAGGCATTTAAAACTACTTTTTCGGATATATCACGGCCCAATGGTGAGTTTATAAAGCGACCATCTGGGTAAACATCACCCATTAAACTATTTACATCACTATGGGCCAACAATGCTTTATTTGTTTCATCCTTCCGTTCTACTAACAAGTCTGCAATTGCAAAAGTCAGATAGTCCAAGTTTGGCCCACCAGGTTCATGAGTGGGAAATCGAGCATCCTGCCAAAGAATAGCAATTAAGCCCCGGTGGACCACTTGTTTTAAAAATCCCGCCTTAGTCAAGCCAGGCGTTTCTCTCTGTATTTGGCTTAAAACTTCTCTAACATATTCTCTGGCTGACCAATCAGCCAATTTTTTATCCTTGTCTGGGGCATCTTCCTCAAGCAAAATCACTAAAGACATCTGTGGCGGCTTAGGGGGCTCTTCTGGCTCGGTCGGCGTCAACTCCAACGCCTGCTCGGCCGCCTGAAGAATAAACACTGTTGCTTCAGAGATTTGTTCCTTCAACATGCGCTCGTTGATAATTCCCCCTCTGGTATTCCTAGCAAAAGAGAATATTCCCGATATTGCAAAAATAATACCGAGAGAAAAGACAGCATCGTTCGTTTCTTGCTTTTTTAAAATCTCCGCAGTTGTTCTGTTCAATTCTTGACCCAATGCTGTCTCAAAGTTAGAATTACTTGCCTGAATCTGGCCATTTTCCCAAATCATGGCAATCAACGCCCGCCGGAGAAGTTGTTCCAATACTGGCTGGCGCTCCTCAACATTCTCAGGAATTTCAACTCCCTCGTCTTGCATCCGCTCTAAAATCGCTGCAACATGAAGCCTAGCGGTTTCTATATTCGTTATTTCTTGCGGATCAATCACTAATGGCTCTTTCTCGGCTGGTGGTGGAAACGGAATCGCTGGCTCTGGAAATGGTTCGGCTGGTTGGGAAACCAATTTAACATCAGCCACCTCAGCCAAAATTCCTAACAGGCTTGACCCAGCTGCTCCTCGTTCACGAGGAAAAATTTGTGCGTGAAGGTCACTTTGCTGATGGCACCACTCACCATAAATATGTCTTAAACCATTATAAAGCCGGTAATTTTGTTCAGAGTTATCGCTTGCCACTGCACAAGCAACAAACAAAAGGTCTTGAGGGTGTCTATCAAAAGGCTTTCCTGCTTTAATCTCCAAATTTGTAAGCACAACCATATCTAACATGCTAGACAATTTTTCACCCTCACCCCTCACGCGAGTTAAAAATTGATCAACTAAGGATCCATTGTCTCTATAAGCATTCAAGACCGCCTCTAGGCTCGCGCCCGTAAAACGGGCCTCAGTCGGACTAGGTTTAAAATCCTGAAAATCCTCAGGCGCTGCTTGATGCCTAGCAACATATTTTGGTTCAACTGCTGATGTTTCATTCATATTTTATTTTAAATTTTTCAGATTAAAACTAACTCCACGCTTGTATTATCGCCTGAGCCGCATCATATTTTACTGTCGCTTCTTCAGCTGCTGGTTTTTCAATCCCTAGTTTATTTTGGGCAGCAGCAGTTATTCTTATCAACGCCTCTACAATTTTATCTGCTGTGTTAGGATTCCAAAAATCTACCAATCGGAGCTTTATAGCAACATGCTTATTTCTCCCCCCCTCTAGTTCACCAAGCAATATCTGAATAGCATCAAGCATATCTCGTGAACCTTCTTCCCTTTCGGGAGCATTTACGGTCGCTAACATTTGCCTGGCTACTTGTTCTAAATCTCTAACTAAATTTTCTTCTGTTTTAAATAGCCCTTGTTCTCGAAGCCTATCAACAAGCGCCTCAGCTTCTTGAGGGGTGTCTGCTTCTTGGTAACTTATAGATAGGGCTTTTTCCTCCACCTGCCTAGAACGCAGCGAAACTAGCACTACACCAGCTTCACTATAGGATTCAACCAGGAAAATCTGAGGATCAACACTCCCAAGATAAAGCAACTCCCCGACTAAAAGAACAAACTCTCGGGACATGCTATCCTCAATCAGTTTTGGCCAAAATACTTCAGCTTTATAGTTATTACCCTGTCGGCTACGCCTCCCTATTCCCTTTCCCCATCGCTGTAAGCTCAAATAACCATCATCTCGTATTCGATTAATAATTACTCTACCTACATCATCTCCAACAACAAAGCCCGCACCAGTAAGGCCATCAATTAAATTACTTCCAATGGACAAAGTGATCGCTTCAGTTCCAGCTCTTTCTAAATCATCAGGCAGGGTTATTTCTAACTTGGACTGCGGTGCGACTGGAGCTGTTTCAGCCGGTATGGCTCTAACCTGAACCCGCGATAAAAGCGCTTGGCTGGTTGGATTAGTTATTAACTGCTGAAAAACCCTGGTTAAGCCTCTCCACGCTTTTGCATTGGCCAAATGGTCTAATTGCAACCTTCGCAAATTGGCAGCATAATCCTGTAGTCCGCACCTTTCGGCAGTCTCACCTAAATCCCGAATAACACCCAAAAGAAAGTTTCTTTTTGCTTCATTTTCACCCTCAGCACAAAACTGACTTATATGTTGAGTCCTTTGTGTAAAATAATTATTATCATCCATCGTCAACCAGCGGTGCAAAACCCGGGCAAATAATAAGTTAGTCAAATCGCCTCTTTGCTTATTGTTTAAATCTCCAAAGCCTTCAATTGTTACCTCTAAATCTGATGACTCTATAGCTGTATCTTGAGGCACTATTCCTAAAGAACGAATAATACCTCTTAAATCATCAACCCCTTCAGGATTCTCGGACATTAAAGTTGTTAATGCCACCAAGTCAACTCTTGTTCGGTCAGTAGGGACCAGTTTATCGTATTCTAGTCGAGCAATATCGGGCGGGGCTAATAATTCTCTAGCCAGTGTTGAGTCTATAATTTCTCCTTCTCGCAAAGCTTGTTTCAATCTCTCCCTGGCCTGATCTTGGGTTATTGAAGAGGTTGGCCCCAAACGCCTTAACAGGCTGGGTCTTGCGGGTTGGGTCGGAGCTACAGTAGACGGACTGGAACGCACCGGAATAAAACAAACACCAATCCCTGTACTATCTGCAAAATCGGCATTGCCTCTGAAAAGTAAGTTAACTCCACCAACTGTTATAATGGTTCTGTCAATAGCTACTCTATGAAAAGTAAGTTGCGTTTCTGACTTAAGCCCTACAGGTGAACCCCACCCTTCATCATCCCCTTTCCACGCAATCCGCTTAACCCCGTTCCCTGTTATATTTAAAACCACCGGGGTAAACTTACCTTGCTTTCCGCTCGTCCTCCACTGACCATGGCCAATTTTAATTTCCAGCCCCAGAGCTTCATCAGAATTCAATAATCCTGCCTCCCTAAGTGCATCCACCAAATCTCCAGTCGCCCCAACCTTAATTTCATCTGCACGAACCTCTAGTTGTCTGGCCCTAAAAATCTCAGTCGCTCTTTGTTTCTCCACATTAACATCTAAAAATTCTCGAATCACTGTTCCTCGTCCACCCAACTCACCGGCCCGGTTAACTAAAAGGCAGGCCACTCCGTCTCCTTGAGTGTTACTAACAGAATCCCGTAAAGCAACCGCCAGCTTAACGGCTCGCTGTTGAAGTATTGTTTTCTCTTGTAGCGGATCAGCAGCTTCCAGTAAAACCCGGCTAACAAAAAGGTAGAACCTATCTCTATCGCCATCGGTCTCCCCATTCAATGGTCGCTCTTGGCTTAACTCACTAAATCTTTCTTCATCACCGCCAAGCAGATCCAACACAGCCTGTCTTGTATCTGAAATAAACTTCTCTTCAGAAACTGTTTGAATGTCAGCTGTTTCAGTAGGTGGACTCAATTCTGCCTGCCAGTCCAAATTAGCAACCAGCGGAACAAGCTCGGAAATTTCCCCTTGGCGGGCTGGCAAAATTTCCCTAACAACAGAAGTCTCGACAAGTTGAGGCACAGGTTCTCTTTGGCCACTCCATCGGTGCCATAGATTTCCCAGTGTTTCTCTTATTCCTGATTTTGTGCCTTCTACCATAAATATTTCTTAACTTTTTTTATCCTGATATTCAGCTAATAATTGATTAACTTTTTCAAATTGATTATTATCCAAAAGTTGTTTTAGTTTAGCTACATCTGCTTGACTCATCTGGCCAACCAAGCTTAAACTTTCGGCGCTTTTTTCCATAATTGTCCGGATCATATCTAAATACTGCTGTAGCCGTTCTAAAGACTGGTCTTCCAAACTCTGGCCGGTTTTTTTAAAAAATTCTTCTTTTAAAAACTGACCTGCCTCTTCTGAACCAACCGCATATTTTTTACCTCGGGCATAAAGATCTTCTTTTTCTTCTTCAGTAAAAGCTTGGTGCATCTTAACCATTAAGTCTTGCTGGATTTGAGGCAAAAACAAAAATATCAAAGACTCTAAAAGCTTCTTAGAAAAACCAACTCTGGACAAAGGTCGAAAATCAATAGTTTTTTTATTAGTTTGCGTCATATTTTTCTCCTATTTTATGATAAACCCGCTAAAATTCCATCAATATCAATATCAACTTCTGGATCCACGGCGCGTGCCAGAAAATCACCTAAACTTTCCCCTGCATAAACAACCGGACTGCCGTTATACATTGGAATACCTTCGCGTAAATTAGGCAGAATCTGATTAAGATAAATCTGGTGAGAGGCCACACCAATCTCTTGACCTCGCCAATCGGAAATTGATGAACCAGATGTTTCTGCCTTATTAACAATCATTTGATTTAAAAGCCCCTCAACTCCACCTCTGGGTCCTAAAGCTAAACGACGGCCGCCTTCAAGCTTAATCCGTTCTTCGCGAGGAATTGTCTCTCCGGCTGCAGGCGGTGATTCTTCGGCTGGCGCTTCTTCTACATCAATTGCCACCCAATGGCCATCGGGATCACATTTATATTCCTGAGCTTCATCAAGTGAAAAAACTCTTTCTTCGCCTTCAATTTCCCGCAAAATAACTGGCGTTTCAAAATTGCCGTCAGCGTCAGTATCCAAACTCCACTGCTCCCCCTGCCGATGAACATCCATTTGACCATCACCATCAATATCTTTCCAAGTAGGTTCTTGAGGATTTTGGACTCTAGCTAATAATTGGGCTTTACCAGCCGCTGGCTTTCCCATGGCACCAGCAGAAGGCAAATTAAAGTCATAAAGACTCTGTAATTCATCGGCCTCAATTACCCCGCTGCCATCAACATCTTTAGCAAAAGCCACAACGCCAGTTGGTAAACCAACTGCAGCCGGATCAATCCGAACAAATCTTACTTCATCATCGTCAATAATTAAATCAGGAGTCTCATCACTATCAAAATAATATACTCTTTCTAAACCGCTATCCTCGTCAATATTAACTTGAACAGGTGTATAACGAGCTAAAACTTCATCTGAAGGAATCTCGCCTGGCTGCCACTCATGAAGTTCTTCTGTTGGTTTTGGAGTTGACGAAATCGTTGGCTCTGGAGTGGGAGTTTTTGTCGGGCTTGGTACGACTGTTTGAGTTAGCGTAGGTTCCGGAGTCGGAGTATCTGTCGGTCTTAATGTTGGCTCTAATGTCTTAATTGGAGTCGCTGATGGCTGAACCGGCGTTGGAGTTGGGGTTTTTATCGGCACTGGACTGGCAACTGGATCAAGCTGTTCAAGTAATTTATCTAAATCACCATGTGCTGCCCTAAGCTGACCCCAAGTAAAACTCTGATCATTGTATTGAAAGGCTATACTATAACCAGTTTGAGGATTATAAATATATTGGCCCTCAAACTTCACATACTCTTTACCCAAAATCTGCAATCCCCAAGAATTTGGACCTGACGAAAACAAATTCATAATTCCATCACCAGTTAAATCAAAAGCAACTGGCTGCCAAACACTCTCCCCGCCTATTTCATTCATCCTCCAAATTTCATCAAAACCATCATCATGCCTATCAAAACGAAACCCACTACCGTTACCCCAAGCATAAGCCATTTTGCCATCACTAAAAATGATTACATCTTTTTCGCCATCATCATTAAGGTCAAGAATTTTAACTCCTTCATCGTCAACGCCATCATTATTCCAATCAATTGTTTCATCTAATTCTTTACCAGCGGCTAATTGCTTCTGAGTGGGAGCTTCACCATCCGATGCCCGCCATTCGTGTTCTTCTTGTTCAATTTCAACCACCTGTTCATCTGAATCCTTAAGTTTTTCAATAATTTTTGAAGCGCTCATGACTGATAGGGTCGCCGTCATAACCCCAGCATTAAACCAAGTTTGACTCGCTTTTCTTTCCTGTTCTGTTTTTCCTTTAACCAATCCCAAGCCAAATTCGCCCAGGGCAGCAATTGTTTGGTTCATTACTAATTTGCTGACATGCTGTCGAGCCAGCCGCTTAGCGCCAAAAGAAACTAAACCAAAAGCCAAACCGCCACCCGGAACTATTTCCATTACCGTTCGACCACCGGCTTGAATTATTAAAGAAAGCGCCTCAGCTGCTACTTGTGAAACCAAAGCTGCTGGAAGTCCGGCGACAAAACCAAGACCAGCTTCTTTCCAATGTTTCTTTAAGTGAATACCAAAACTTTCATCCTCTTGACTGGCTCGGTAAATCCCCAAACCAATTCTACCAACCGCTTCTACACCCCAAATTGCCGCTACAACTGGCGCAGTTACTGGAGCAACCAGTGGAGTAATGATTTTTGCTGCTTTATAAGCTTCTATTGCTGCTTTTACGGCATATTTTTTAGTTCGCTGGCTGGTTATCAACTTCCTAGCTCCGACCTCAATTTCATTTTTAAATTCATCCCAGCTCTCGGCAACATTGGCTTGACCTCTCATAAAACGATCAATACCATCTTGAAGCTCTAATGGAAGATTTTCCCAAGCCGCAGTTACAATCTGTAGCCCTCGAGCTTCTATTTGCTGCCGGAGGCCTTCTGGGCGCGAAACTTCTGGTGGCCCTTCAACATCGGCCATAATGGCCTGAATTGCATCGCGAGAAGGATGAGCATCATATTCTTGCATATTTTTTCCTATATTTTATAACCTATAGTAGTATAGCACGCTGGGTCAAGCTTGTATTTATAATTTATAGGAAGCAGCTCATATTGAATATAAGCAATTGAAACATTGGTGTCATTTCACCAATCCATGAAGCAAGAAGCTGACTAAGGACAAAACCAGACTAAAAAGAATTGCCGTGCTAAAACCACTGACTGTAAAACCATCCACCAAATTGCTCGCCAATTTAATCATTAAGGCATTGATCACAAAAGTAAATAAACCCAGACTCAAAAAGTTAATCGGTAAAGTCAAAATCACTAACACCGGCTTCACCACCAAATTAATTGCCCCCAAAACCAAAGCCACAATTAACGCAGTTGGGTAGTCGGCCACGTTGACGCCCGGCAAAATATAGGCCGTGAGAAAAACCGCTAAGCCGCTGGTTAACCATTTAAATATTAAGCGCATACTTCAATTATACCAAAACAGTTGACAATTGCTTGTTGATTATTATAATATAGGATAATTATTAGTAATTAGCCTGCCCGGGTGGCAGGTTTTTTAGTATGAGTCGACTAATTTTAAAAAAATCTAAACTACTTTTTCTCGTCTTAGTTTGCCTATTGGCCTTTTCTTTAGGAATGGTGTGGCGGCAAAGGGTAACTACCCAAGCCTATGACCCAACCCTTGATAAATATTGGGATTGGTGCTTCTGGTGTATTGGTAAATTCAGTGATGGCACAACCTGCGGACGAACCTCAGACGGTACAGCCAATCCGAATTACTACGCCCTCACCCGAAGAAGCAGTAATGCTGAAGGGCTATGCGAGGGGCCTGATTTTGGACCAGTAGCATCGTGTCAATGCGGCGGAGGTGGGGCTGAAGAAGTATTTGCGGGTTATCCTACTGCTTGTGCTTCTTTACAAAAGGAT
>JAHJAY010000042.1 GCA_018813815.1 Patescibacteria group bacterium
ACAGCGTTTTTTTTAACATTTTAGCCCCCTAACTGAAAACGTTTTCGGTTACGGATGAGATTATCCCACACCATCAGGCTAAAGTGAAGTTTTTACCAACGCGTTTTGATCATTAACCCTACTTTACATATTATTGTTGCCTCCGGTTACAATATTAGCGTGATTGCCGGAGTGGTGTTAATGGTTTTAGCCGGATTATTGAACCGGAAAATTGCCATTATTTTGAGTGGCTTTGTTATATTGTTATATGTTTTGTTAGTAGGAGCTGAGCCAGCGATCGTGCGCGCGGGAATTATGGCCGGTGTAGCTTTAATTGCCGGATTTTTGGGGCGGGAAGCAGATGGGCTTCGGGTGTTAGTGTTCACTGCCGGGTTAATGCTTTTAAGTCAACCGGTTTTATTGTGGGATATAGGTTTTCAATTATCATTTTTAGCTACCTTAGGTTTAATCCTGTTGGTGCCGCGTTTGGACTTTTTAGATCACCTAATCAAGCCAGTTGGTTTAGTTAAGGATATTAAAGAAACTACTGCCGCTCAATTAATGGTTTTTCCGGTGTTGTTATTTAACTTTCAGTCTTTTTCTTGGTTGGGTTTTTTAGTTAATCCGCTAGTTCTGTGGCTAGTGCCACTAATTATGGCTCTGGGTTTGGTTCAAATTACACTGGGTTGGTTTTGGCCTTTAGCTAAAATAGTTGCCGGTTTAAATTATGTTGTCTTACATTCAATGGTAGTGATAATTAAATTGGCCGCTGGTTTTGGTGGGGGAGAGTGGCGGATTTTTGGCTTGCCCGCCAGCTTTATTTTTGTTTACTACGGGATAATTTGTCTTTGGGTATTTAAAACAAGGATCAAATCTAGTCGAAGACAAAATAAGCTCAAATGAACCAAATTAATAGGCATGCATTTCCACTCACGATCGTGAGTGGAAATGCACATCAGTAAAGAAAAATGGACAAATACCAGATAATCAGAAGCATCCTTCGAGCTATAGGGTTGTTTATTATTTTGTTAATCAGTTTGAGTTTTTGGATGTTAATTCAGCGGCCGGATGAGCATTTGCACTTGGTTTTTTGCGATGTAGGGCAGGGTGATGCTATCCTTTTGTTTAAAAACGACCAGCAAATTTTAATTGATGGTGGACCAAGCAAACAAGTTTTAAGTTGCCTGGGTCAATATATGCCTTTTTGGGACCGCGAGCTGGAATTAATGGTTTTAACTCATCCGGACAATGATCATGTAGCTGGTTTGATTAGTGTTTTGGCTAATTATCAGGTTGCCCAATTTGTAGGTCCGGGCGTGGGTAAAAGTAGTGCCGCTTTTACTGAATTTGTCCGCCAGCTTGAACAAGAGCAAACTAAGATTTTTGTGGCTAAAAAAGGCGATCATTTGCGTTTAGCTGGGATTGAATTAACGGTTTTGTGGCCTGAGTCGGGTCAGGGTAGTGATTTAGCTTATCAACCAGGCGAAGGTCGAGTATTAGGCGCCAGCGATTCAGTCAATGAAACATCAGTGGTTTTGCGAGTGGATTTTGGCGAGTTTGATGTTTTATTGCCCGGCGACATTGGTTTTAAGAGTGAACAGCAGTTGGTTGGTGAGGAATTATCCGGGATTGAAGTGTTTAAAGTATCTCACCATGGCAGTAAATATTCTTCCGGAGAAGAGTTTTTAGCCTCGGTTAAACCGGCCTTAGCCGTAATTTCTGTCGGTAAAAACTCTTTTGGCCATCCGACTGATGAAGTATTGAGCCGCTTGCAGGCGATTGGAACGCGGATCTTGCGGACTGATATTGATGGCAGTATTGAAGTTATTTCCAACGGCCAATCATGGTGGTTGGCGGATTAATGTTTGAGTTTTAAAACAGCCACCCGCCAAGCAGTAAAACCAGCCCTAAAGCAGCAATTAGCAGTGTGGGTAGAGTAAATCCGGTTATAGGTAATGCCTCCTGAGAAGCTGGAGGTATTGACGTTGGCGTAGCTGTTGGTGCTACATAACTGCCTTGAGCTGGCGGAGAAGTTGGCGTCGGTGTGGCCTGCCCGCCCCCGCCTGCAACGTTAGGCGTAGCATTGCGGGCAGGTAACTGCGAAGTTGTTGGCGTGGGTGTAGCTGTCGGCACCGCATAGCCGCCTTGAGCCGGAGGTTCAGTCGGGGTTGGAGCTGGTGTGTCAGTTGGATCTGGGATACTGGTTGGCGTTGGATTGGGTGTGGGCGTGTTGGTTGGTGCTACATAACCGTCCTGAGCTGGTGCCTCAGTCGGAGTCGGTGTTGCTTGCCCGCCTAACTGCACAGTTGTTGGCGTCGCGGTTGGTTCAGGACAGGTGCCGCCGCTGTTAACCGTCAGAAGAATATCAGTCGGCAAACTAATCTCTCGACTGGCGCCATCATATTCAACATAAGTTAGGTTGGCCTGACTACTGTTGACATTAAAAACACCTGGTTCTTGATTACAAGTCACTTTTACCTGAAAATTCAGTTCTTCGCCAACAGTTAAGGTATCCCAACTCCAAACAATGGTATTATCAGTGACTGAATCTGGTTCTGGTGTGATTGAGCCACTAATAATTTCCAGATTTTGGTTAACAATTTCAATTAAAGTTGTACTGGTGACAATATCTTGAACATTAAGGCCAATTTCTTGGTAAATAGTCGCCAGCTGTTCATGGTCAGGTGCTTCAAAAAAGTGGCCTAGGGAATCAGCTAACTGTTTTAACAACTCTCGGCCAAATTCACCACTGCCAGGATGAAGTTGTTCAATGCCGTCAAAATCCAAACCAACGGTATAGACAATCATATTTTGATTTCGCGCTTCATTGGCCTGATTCAAGGCGTCTTGACTGCATTGATTGGCGCTGGTTGGCCAGGATTCGCATCGAAGACCTTCATGACTGCGATTGGGGAGGCCGTCAGCTAAAACCACGATTATTTTCCGACTGTTGTCTCGGGCATTTTGCTGTAGTTCATTTCTGGCCGCCAATATGCCTTCAGATAGGTTAGTGTAGCCCTGAATGGCAATATTATTAACTGCCTGTTTAATAGTTTCTTTTTGGTCGGAAAGGGGAAGTGAAAGTTCAGCTGTATCGCCGAAACCAACCACCGCCACCCGGTCGCTGGTGTTATCAGCAGCAAAACTTAACATTTCTACTAAAAGATTAGCCGCATTTTTAGCATTGCTAATTGGTTGGGGTGGGTTGCCGCCCAAATCATCCATTGAGCCGGAATGGTCTATAACCAAAACCAGATCAACCGGAATAGGTAAAGCAACATTGCCACCAACCCGGGCCGCCCGGATAGTTAAATTAGCCTCCTGGCCGCAAACTATCCCTGTCGGGTCAATTGATTTAGTGACCACATATTGATCAGGTTCTTCACTGGCTTTTTTTCTGATCTCCTGGCGTGTTTTCAGTTGGCCCAGGACTGCAATAATTACTCCGACAGAGATCAGAAGCGATCCGATGGCCACTGAGATAAGTAGCTGTTTGCGTTTAAGCTTAAAGGGCATTATTTTTAATTAGAGCATGTTTAGGTGAAAATGTTAAGATGCCAGCTTAACATTTTTTGACAACTGGTGTATTTTTTTGCTACACTTTTTACAGGCGGAGAAATCCACTCACGATCGTGAGTGGAAATGCACATCAGTAAAAGCAGTAAGGCTGA
The DNA here is from genome assembly GCA_018813815.1 of Patescibacteria group bacterium. Taxonomy (GTDB): domain Bacteria; phylum Patescibacteriota; class Microgenomatia; order UBA1400; family JAHJAY01; genus JAHJAY01. Next base: position 3,651 of record JAHJAY010000042.1, read on the forward strand.
GTACAAAATAGCTAAATTACTAAAATGGCTAAATTACTAAGATTGAGAGACAGGTTATTATTTGGTTTGGCGATTGGCGGCGATATTTTAGACGATTTGGTAGGCGGCGGCAGTCGAGCTTATCATGCCGGCAAATTGTGGTTTTGGACACCCAGGAATTATAGTAAAAAAAGCTATGCCAGCTTAATTGGCCGGATGCTGCGCACCAACGAAATTGAGCGGATTATTGATAAGGGTGAAGTTTATTTCCGGCTTAAAGGTTCAGGTAAAAAAGAACTCTTACGCCGCTTTCCGGTTTTAAGTTTAGCCAGTAAACCCTGGGATGGTTTTTGGCGCTTGTTGATTTTTGATATTCCGGAACGCAAGCGTCATTTGCGCGATCAGGTGCGGGCCAAGCTTAATGAATTGGGTTTTGCCATGATCCAGCGTTCAGTTTATATTTCCCCGCATGATTTTGGCGATGATTTAAAAGAGTTTTTTCAAACCAAAGGTCTTTGGGGTGAAGTTTTACTCATGGAAGCCAAACAAAAGTATTTAGGCAGCCCCCGGGATGTGGCGGCAAAAATGTGGCGTTTAGAAAAAATCAACAGTCAATATGAGCAAGTTATTAACCAGTTAAGCCGTCAATTCGGTTTAAAAGACAAAAACGAACGGACTCTGTTTTTCAAGCGAGTTTATAATCAGTATTTGGCGATTGTTTTTAAAGACCCATTTTTACCTAAAGAGCTTTTGCCTAAAGATTGGCAGGGTGAACGCGCGCGGGAGCTGATTAGAAAAGTGGCTTTGGTAATATGATAAAAAAATGCCTGATAGCTTCATTGTTGATATTAATACTTTTTCCCACTCCGTCTTTGGCTTATTTTGGAGCAAAGTATGAGCCGGCTGATGGCCGGATTTACCACGGTTTGGGCCAATATGTAACTTTTTTTTATTCTGATGAAGAAAATTGGCAATATGTTAATGAATATCAACAAGGAGCTGAAAAATCTCCAATAATTTATACTGCTTATTATTCAATTAATCCCAAGTTTGACGAATTTCCTTATTCAACAGTTAGTGTTAATCCCAATTTAGCTGATTTGATTAATAATCACGAATATCCATATGTTATTCTTTTGGGAATTGCTTACCTTGATATTGATGCAACTTTAGCAGAAATTATTGGCGGCAATATCAGTATGGATGATTACTATGTAAATGCTGCAGCAGTTATTAATGGAGAATGGGATAGTAAAATAAGGGCGCTGGCTCAAGAAATTCAACAGATGGGTGTACCTTTTTTACTGCGACCCGGATGGGAGTTTGGCCAGGGAAATAGCGGTGTTCATCAAATGGGGTCCTCTGATTTTAAAGATTGCTGGGCGCATATTCAAGCGATTTTTATCCAAGAAGAAGTAAATAATGTTGCTTGGGTTTGGAATACTGTAAATCCCGATCAATTTAATTATTTAGACTATTATCCCGGAGATAATCAAGTGGATTGGTGGGGGATTAACTATTTTACTACTAGTCAGATGAGTGTGGGCGATGGTTTTTTGCAAGCAGCCGTTGATCATCAGAAGCCGGTTTTAATTGGAGAATCTTCACCAATTCATAATGGAGGAACCACCAATTCAGCCAATTGGAACTCTTGGTTTGTGCCTTATTTTAACAAAATCAGAAATTTTAATAATATTAAAGCTTTTGTTTATATCAGCGATCCTTGGGATAAGGCTGGTTTTTGGAATGATTGGCCGGATAGTCGGATTAGCAGCAATGAATTTATTAGGCAAAATTATGCTGCGGAAATGAACAGTCTAATTTATATTCATATGAGTGAATATTTAGCAAATCCTGAAGTGATTAATGGTGAAACCTTTAACTATCAGGATGTTTTTAAATTGTTGTTTAATTATGGAAAAAATCTAACTGTGGAAGTTGGCTATCTTGATTTAGTTGAAGATAGTAAGTTAAATGGTTTGGATTTTGGTTTAATATGGCTGGAGAAGTAAAACTAGGTGATAAGCAATAGCCT
>JAHJAY010000043.1 GCA_018813815.1 Patescibacteria group bacterium
CAAGCACTCACTCAGCGCTCCGTTCGCACCAACCATTTTTTTAAATCGTTACTGTTTTTAGGCTCACTTCGCGACGTACTTTAAAAACAGGTAGCAAGCTTTTTTTACTGATTACTAATTACTATATCAAACTTTTTCCAATCATGTTTGGCGGTTTGGGAATTTTTAATAATTTTAAAATAGTCGGCGCCACATCAGCCAAAATTCCCTGTGATAAATTTGTCGGCCACGCCTGACGATCCTGGGCGGCCAAAATAAACGGCACCGGATTAGTTGAATGTTTGGTATCTATTTGGCCGGTTTCCAAATCAATCATTTCCTCGACATTGCCATGATCAGCGGTAATTAAGGCTATGCCGCCGATTTGGATAATTTCCGGCAGGATTTTAGCCAAAACGGCATCTACTGACTCGCAAGCTTTAATCCCGGCCGAAATTATACCGGTATGGCCAACCATGTCCGGGTTGGCAAAATTAACTAAAATAAAATCATGCGTTTGGGAACGAATATGCTGAATTAAAGACTCGGCGATTTTGGGAGTGGCCATTTCCGGTTTCAAGTCATAAGTAGGCACATCAGGTGAAGGAATAATGCTCCAATCTTCGCCGGGAAAAGGCTGTTCCCGCATGCCGTTAAAATAATAAGTAACAAAACGTTCTTTTTCTGTTTCCGCTAAATGAAGCTGGCGCAAATTATTTTCTGAAAGCACGCGGGCCAGGGGGATGCTGATCGATGAGGGTGGAAAAGCGGTTTTAGCCGGCAAGCCCCGTTCATATTCAGTCATGGTAACAAAAAATAAGTTGTCAATTTTTTTGACCCGCTTAAAAGGCTTGCGGAGTGCTTCAGGTTGGTTGTAATAACTTTTATAATAACGGTCGCGATAAGGGTCAAAATCCATTTTTTGAGCCTGAGTTTCAAAATCGTCTAAAATAAAGGCTTTTGTCAGCTGGCGGGGCCGGTCAATCCGGAAATTATAAAAAATAACTGCGTCATTTGGAGAAACCAAATGTAAAGGCGTACCGCTTTGATCAGTGATAATTGTCGGTTCAATAAACTCATCGGTTTTTCCGCTTTCATAAGCTTTTTGTACTGCCGCCTCCGGTGAAGTGGCTTTATGGCCAACGCCCTCAGTTAAACAGCGATAGGCTTTTTCAGTCCGTTCCCAGCGCAAATCCCGGTCCATGGCATAATAACGCCCCATCAGACTGCAAATTTGACCCACTTCGGTTTGTTTAATCTGGTTTTTAAGCTGATTAAGATAAGTGAGAGCGGCATTAGGTGGAGAATCACGGCCATCAGTAAAAAGCTGTAAAGCTACATGTTTTAAGCCTTCTTTTTGGCAGATATTTAACAAGGCAAATAAATGCTCATTATTGGCATGAACGCCGCCGGCGCCAATTAAACCAAACAAATGCAGCCAGGATTGGTTTTTTTTTGCCCAGTTAATCGCAGTTAAAAAGGCCGGATTGGCATAAAAACTGGCATCAGCAATAGCTAAAGAAATCCGGGGTAAATCCTGAAAAACAATATGACCGGCGCCAAAATTTACATGACCGGTTTCCGAGTTGCCGTCCTCGCCGCGCGGCAAACCTACCGCTTCGCCTGAGGCCTTGAGTTGCGTATGCGGATAAGCGGCCCAAAGCTGGTTTAAAGTCGGCGTATGGGTTAAAGTAACCGCATTGCCCGGCCCTGGTGGAGCAATGCCCCAACCGTCAAGAATCATTAAAACTACTGGCTTGGGAAGTTCATTTGAATCAACCATCACTTATTCAGTTTAGTTAATTCATCTTCAATTGCCAAGAGCCGGTTATATTTTGCTACTCTTTCTCCACGAGCCGGAGCGCCAAATTTAGTGTACTCAGCACCCAAACCAATGGCAAAATCAGCAATAAAATCATCATTGGTTTCGCCTGAGCGATGAGAAACAATGATTTTCCAACCGGCCGCCCGAGCCAACTTAATCACCGTAACAGTTTCCGAAATAGTGCCGATTTGATTGGGTTTAACTAAAATAGCACTGCAGGCTTTAGCCTCAATGGCTTTTTTAACCCGATCCTTATTGGTTGACAATAAATCATCACCAATAACTAAGGTTGATTTACCCAACAACGTAGTTAATTCAGCCCAGCCTTTCCAATCATCTTCATGAAGCGGATCTTCCAGAGAAAAAAGATGATATTGTTCATTAAGCCGTTGGTAATATTCTATCAAGTCTTGGGGTGACATACTCTGAGAATGGTCTTTAATAGTGTAGCGGCCATTTTTAAAAAACCAGTCGGCGGCCACGTCAAGACCGAGAAAAACATCCTGTCCGAAAACATAGTCTGTTTGTTTAATAGCTTCCATCATTACTTCCAAAGCATCAAGATTGGTAAACAGGTTCGGAGCAAAACCGCCCTCATCGCCGACTGAATGAATTGCGCCCCGATAGGCAAGTGCCTGTTTCAAAGCCTGGTAAATTTCTTCACCTGCTTTTAAAGCCTGGGCATAGGAAAAACGCAAAGTAGGAATAACATGAAACTCCTGAAAATCTAAATTGCCGGCACCGTGGGCGCCGCCATTAATAACATTAAAAGTTGGCGATGCCATTTTAGTCTTAACTGAGGCCATTTGATATTTGGCAAATAAATAGCGGTAGATCGGCAGTTGATGGCTGGCGGCGGCGGCTTCAACCACGCCCTGGGAAACCGAGAGAATCGCGTTCGCTCCCAGGTTTGTTTTATTAATTGTGCCGTCAAGATCAATTAATGTTTGGTCAAGTTTATTTTGCTCGTCTGCCTCCATGCCGATTATTTTGGAGGCAATGGTTTGGTTAACATTAGTCACTGCTTTAAGCACGCCTTTACCCTTAAAACGCTTAGGGTCATTGTCTCTTAATTCCAAAGCTTCATATTTGCCCCGTGAAGCTCCTGAGGGAACTGAGGCCACTCCGGAACTCCCATCAGATAAGCCTATAAAAGTTTCTACGGTTGGATGGCCGCGCGAATCTAAAATTTCTCTGGCTTTAACGGTTTTAATTTTTGCCAATTAATTTTCTTTCTGCCCGATAAATAATTTCCCGGGCTGTTTCAATTTTGTCCGGCGAAACCGAAACACTGGTAATTCCCCACTTTACTAATTTATAAATTAAACCCGGATGAGTTGTCGGTGCCTGACCGCAGATTGACGAAGTCAGGCGGTGTTTTTTAGCGGTTTTAATAGTTTGCTTAATTAATTTTAAAACTGCCGGGTCTAATTCATTATAAGCTGAAGCTACTTCGGCATTATCCCGGTCAACTCCTAAAGTCAGCATGGTTAAATCATTAGTACCAATGGAAACGCCGTCAATACCCACCTTAATAAATTTTTCCAAACAAACCACATTGGCCGGTATTTCAACCATCATCCAAAGTTTAAAACTGGGTGAACGAACCAAGCCATAGGCGGCCAATAAACGCTTAACTTTCCTTAGTTCTTCGGGACTGCGTACAAAAGGAATCATTAACCAAAGGTTTTTAAACTGCTGACGGACTTGGCGGATGGCATGCAGTTCAAGGTTAAATACGGCTTCATCCTGAAGATAGCGAAAAGCGCCTCGGTAACCGATCATCGGGTTTTCTTCTTCCGGTTCAAACCAGCGCCCGCCGTTTAACTGGCGATATTCATTGGTTTTAAAATCAGTGGTGCGATAAACCACCGGCCGTTCGCCAAAAGCCTGGCAAAAAGTCGTCATGCCGCTTTCCAATTGCTGGGCAAACTTATGCCCCTCGCCTCGCTTGATCAGTTCTTTAGGATGACGACCCAGCTGGGCAATCATGAATTCAGCTCGCAATAAACCCACGCCATCAACATTGCGGCTGCTGACATTATGGGCTAATTCCGGTTCAGCTAAATTAACATAAACCTTAGTAGCTGTTTGCTTATGGGTTTTTAATAAATTAAATTCAGGAATGGTGAACTTGATAGGAAGCTTGTCACGGCAGGCTCTAGTCTGGGCGGGATTTTTCGGCGACTTATCTTTACAAAGTGGAGTTCCTGAAAATATCTCTCCGGTTTGAGCATCAACGGTATAAACCTGATTACTTTTCAGCTCTTTGGTGCCGGTTTCAGTGCCCACAATACAGGCAATGCCCAATTCGCGGGAAACAATGGCCGCATGTGAAGTTTGGCCGCCGGTATCGGTTACAATGGCAATCGCGCGTTTCATTGCCGGGACAAAATCCGGCGTAGTTTTAGGCGCAACTAAAATTTCACCTTCTTTAATTTTGCCAATTTCTTTAGCTGATTTAATTACTCTGGCATAACCGCTCACCAATCCGGGACTGGCCGGTTGGCCCTTAATAACCAGCTTTAAACCGGCAGTGGAAATTTTCTTCTCTTTCTTTTTTTTATTTTTTGCCGGTTGAGTCATGGTTGTTACCGGTCGTGCCTGGACAATATAAAGCCGGTCTTTTTCTATGGCCCACTCAATGTCCTGGGGGAAAAAATAATGCTGCTGGATTTTTTGGCCCAAGCCGGCAAGGGTTATTATTTGCTGGTCGCTTAATTTGACTTTATTAATTTTAGAACGTTTGACTTTAAGTTCTTTGTTTTGCCCCCGGCTTAAAACCAGTTTTTTCTTCTGGGGAATTATTTGCCGGAAAAAAATCTTCAAGTCAGCTTTATTAACTATATAGCGGTCCGGGGTATAAGTGCCCTGCACAATTTTTTCGCCCAAACCCCAAATGGCTTCAATTACAATTTTGGTTTTATCATTTTTAACCGGATCAATGGTAAACATTATGCCGGAAATATCCGACTGAATCATGCGCTGGATTGTGGCGGAAATACCGACCTGAAAATGGTCAAAACCTTTTTGCTCGCGGTAAAAAATACTTCGGGGTTCAAATAGGGATGCCCAACAACCCCGAATCGCTTCAATTAAGTTGGCTTCACCGCGGACATTGAGAAAAGTTTCCTGTTGGCCGGCAAAAGAAGCACCCGGTAAATCTTCAGCGGTTGCTGAAGAGCGGACGGCCACATAAGCATGTTTTAAACGACTGCCGCCAAGCTGTTCATAGGCGCGAATTGTCTGCTTGACTAGATCTTCGGGAATTGTGGCCCGCTTAATTAGGCGCTTAATCCTTTGAGAAGCCTGGTTTAATTCTTCGGGTCGGTCAACATTAGTAAACTTAAACGTTTCTTTGATTTGAGGACCTATATTATTAATTTCAAGAATATGAAAATAAGCAGAAGCAGTTAGGGCAAAACCCGGAGGCACCGGAAAACCCGCCTGAAGCATTTCGCCTAAATTGGCCGCTTTACCGCCAACCAAAGCAACATCGTTTTTGTCGATTTGCTTAAAGTCAACAATATAGGGCAGGGTTTTGTTCATTTAATCGTTCTTTTTTTTCAACTGGGTCTTAAAATAGTCTACCCAGGGAATCAATAGGGGGTTTTTTTTGTAAAGTATGGCTAAATAATAACTAACATAAGAATTAAATACAACTGTTTCCAGGGTCTGGGCGATTTTATCCGGCGCTTGAGGTTGATATTCCAAAACAACCAAACCGTTTTGGTTAACAATATCTTTAGTTAACTGATATCTTTTTTGGATACGTTTATCGTATAAATCAGAAGGATAAAAAACGCAGGCGCCTTGATTTTTAAATTCTGCGGGAAATTCAAATCCTTCCATGCGGTGATGATTAAATTCAGGAATGAAATGATAAACAGAATTTGTTTTGGCGCTTTCATTAAGTTGGTTGGCAAAACCATGTATTGCTCCACAAAGAAATTCTGAAGCAATTAAAACAGGAAATTTTTTGTAGAGTTTCTCGGCCAGCTGTTTGGCCGGATTAGTTCTCAAAGGCTTTTTCATATCCCAACTGCTGATGGTTTGTACGCTTTCAACTGCTTGTTTTAAACCCTGAAAATCGGTTTTTAAAAGGCCTGTTTTTATAAGCAATCCGGCATGGCCGCAAACAGTATAACCTCCGCCTAAGCGGGGCTGGCGGCTCGGATTATAAGTTTCTTTAAATATATAACCATTAAGGTTTTTTTCTTTTGCCAACAGTAAAAGTTCACTACCCTCACGTTGGCTGCAAATAATCAGAACTGTTGAGCTGCGCTTTAATGCTTCTTTGCCGCAAGCAATTGCTTCTGCTGTAGTGCCTGAATAAGAAGAAATTATGACCAATGATCTTGAATTCACATATCCCGGCAGATGATATTCACGAATAATTTCATACGGTAATTTTATTTCATCGGAAAAAAGAGTTTTAACAATTTCCGGCGTAAAGGCTGACCCACCCATGCCGGAAACAACAATATTATCAACTTTTCCCTGCAAGTTCGGAAGATTAAGTTTTTCAGTTTCTTCAAGCGCCTGACGACATTGATCCAAAAAAGAATCAATAGATTTTAAAGCTTCGTCAATATCAATATTTTTAATTGCTTCAAAATCATCAAGAATAGTCATGATTTCATTTTAAGGAAGTTTTTTGTAATTATCAACCGACAACAAATTTCGTGTTAAATTTAAAGTTCAATAATTTCTGCCTGAAGGTTAGTTAAATTAAGCACGGCCACTGAGGATTTGACTGGTTTCAAATCTAAATCAACCCAACCGCAAACACTGCCCGAGTTAAGCCATAAAGTTTTAGCTGCGGTTTTAACATGCGAACAATGGGTGTGGCCGGTTAAAACCACATCAAACAGTCCGGAATTAACAAGAGTATTGGTAATTTCATACTGATGGCCGTGGAATATCACCACCTTTTTATTCCCCAGCTTTAATTGCCACATTAAACCAGCCTTAGGCGCATATTGAATATCCAGCTGATGTTTTTTAATCCGCCTTATAACTCCGAGCCGATCGCCTTCATTATTACCCCAAACTGTCCAAACCGGTAAACCTAATTCTTTAAAATATCCGACAGTAAAAGCAGAGGCTAAATCTCCGCAGAAAATAACTTTTTCCACCTTTTGCTTTTTAAAAACTGAAAAAGCTTTTCTCAAATTTGTAATATTGTCGTGAATATCTGATAAAACGCCGATGTTCATTATCCCTCCTAATTTAAAATTTCCAATAAAGCTTTATGAATTTTGCCATTAGAAGCCAGGATGCCTTGACTCAAATCGCAGTTTTTGATTGGCTGGCCTTGTAAGTCGGTCACTTTACCCCCAGCCTCTTGGACCATTAATAATCCGGCGGCAACATCCCACCATTTTTCCTGTTCCAAAAGGAAAATATAGGCATCAACCGCTCCTTTTGCCACCCAGCATAAAGAAATCATATCTGCCTGAAAACTCCTTAAACGATAACTGGCATTAGCGATTTTTACCAGTTGATCCCAGACTTTTTTTGTACCAGTTTTTGGCCGTTTATAACTGGGAAGATGAGTATAAATAAAGGCATTTTTTAATTGCTTTTGGGTGGAAACATTTATTGGCTGCTTGTTTTCAAAAGCGCCGGTGTTTTTTACCGCTGTAAACAGCTCATTAAATCTTGGTGCATAAACTACTCCTAACAATGTTTCTTTAACAGTTTCTAAGCTAATATTAACATTAAAAACCGGCAGTCTCCTTAAATACTCTTTAGTGCCGTCCAGTGGATCAATATACCAAGTATATTGACTATTGTGTTTAATTTCCCCTTTTTCTTCAGAAATAATATTATGATCAGGAAAACTTTTAACCAAAATGTCAATAATGATTTTTTCGGCTTGAAGATCAATATTGGTAACAATATCCTGACGGTCTTTATAGGCTTTAACTTTAACCTTATCTTGATTGGCTAAAATAAAACTGCCGGCTTTAAAAACTGCATCCTCGGCTACTTTTTTAGCTTTTTTCAGATTCATTTTAAGGCATCAACATTAACACCATAAGAAAAATCTACTTCTTTATAGCGATGTAAAATCCGGGAAATTTGGCTTTTCAATTGATCATACCTTTTTTTAGTTTTGGCCTCAAACTTTACTGTTAAATATGGTCCGTTTTGTGATGGACGGACAATCACCATTTCGCTTTTAGTATCCAATCTAACACCATCAATTTCCAAATATTCGGCCCGGGGATAAAGTTTTTTTAAGGCTCCGCCGATTGTTTGGCTGACAAACTTAAACTTAATTTCATCCCGGCAGCCGATTTTAATTTCCGGACTGGAAATATATTGGGGCAATTCTGCCACCACCTGCTTTAAACTTTTTTTAACCCGGCTAAGATAAGCCAATAAACGCAAGCTGGTGTAGGCACCGTCATCATAGCCGTAAAAATTGTCCGTAAAGAAAAAGTGGCCGGAAAGCTCACCACCAAATAAAGCCCGCTCCTCTTTAATTTTGGCTTTAATAAATGAATGGCCGGTTAACCAAACCACCGGCTGGCCGCCCCGGGCTTTAATAACATCAGTTACCTGCTTGGAACACAAAGTATTAAAAACAATTTTGGCTCCGGGTTGATAATCTAAAATATCTTGAGCAAAAATGGCCACCAAAGTATCATTCCAAATCAAATCGCCGGTTTCATCAACAATGCCGATCCGGTCGCCGTCAGCGTCATAACAAAAACCCAAATCAGCCCCATGTTTAACCACTCCTTGCCCCAAACGTTCTAAATAATCGTGATCTGTCGGGTCGGGCGCACCCAAAGGAAAATGGCTGTCCAGTTTAGTGTTTTGTTCAATTACCTGACAGCCAAAAGTCCGTAAAATATCCGGCAGAAATTTTCCGGGAGTGCAATTACCGCCGTCAACTACGATTTTAAATTTAAAACGTTCGGAAATTTTTTCCAGCAAATCGTCGGTATAGGCTTGCACAATTGAGCTGGTTTTTAGCCGGCCGGGCCGGGTCGGCTTAACAAAGCGGTCGGTTTTGGCAATTTGTCTTAACTCCTGAATTTCTTGAGTAATCATAGTGTCAGAAAAACCAACCGCCAGTTTAAAACCATTATAATCCCCCGGATTATGCGAAGCAGTGATCATTGCCCCGCCTTTGCTTCGGTTAAAATATTGAGAAAAATACATAAAGTAAACCAAACCCAAACCATGATCAATAACATTAATGCCCGATTCCAACAGTCCTTTAATAAAGGCGTTTTTTATACAATCACTGCTGATACGGTTATCATTAACCACCACGCATTGGTTGATCCGCCGCCGGCTTAAAAAAGTGGCGTAGGCTTTACCTAAAACATAAGCGCCGGCTTCATTTAATTCGTCAGGAAACTTGGCCCGAATATCATAACCACGAAAAATATTGTCTTTAAAAATTGCCTTCATTTCTTCTATGCTACAAATCAATCAGCAAAAGGTCAAGCTGGTCTTCCAGCCGCCAAACCGATTGGCCGGTTTTAATGGCAATATCAATCTCTAAAAATTGGTGATAAAGCTTCTCTAATTGCTCCCGGCTAAAAGCTTGAGCTTGTTTATGCCATTGGGCGCGCTGCCAGGGCGCGCCTTTAAGTTCTTTTGGGGCGGTTTGAGCAATAAGCAATTGGCGTATCCGGCCGGCAAGTAAATAAAAAATCAGCTCAGCCGGATGCTTAATTATGGCTTGATGAAATAACCCTAAAATAGTCTGAAGATTATTGGGCCGGAAATTATCTAAAAATTTAAAAATCACCTGCGGGGTTTTAAACAGCTCGACTTGGATAAACTTTAAAGCCCTAAGCTGGCGGCCATCAATGGCTTTTTTTTCCCAAAAAATTACTTGGCTTTCAGAATTAGCTTTTAAAATACCCATTAAAGTTTGTTTAAGCTGGCTTTTGGGCCGAAAGAAAAAATTTTCTACAACCGTCAGACGCTCCTGATTAAACAAGCTGAATGATTCAAGTGTTTGAGTTAACTGGGTTGGATCCATTTGCAAACCATTAAGCCAAACAACTTCTTTGTTGCTATTTTTGGCTTCAGTTGTAAGCTGATTGAGCCGCTGGCGCGATCCCAACTGATAATCGCCGTGCAGTAAAATCATGATAGTTTTTTAAATAGTTTAAATAGTTTTTCTACTGTCCGGCGGTCAATCCGCACTTTACCTCTCCCCCGGTGGGGTAAAAGAGCGCCGGAAAAAGTTTTAGGAATATGCATTAACTCATGAATTAATATGCGAGTTTGATCCTTAGTAGATAAATGATCAAACTTTTCGCTTAAAATTTCAATACAGTAACCCGGAGAAACTTTTAGGGCAATTTGCCAAATGCGCGGTAAAGCCCAGATCCGCGCTCGCGCCCGGGAACGCGAGCCTGAACTGCGGAAAGCAAAAATACCTTTGGGATTAATATGAGCGAATTCCAATGCTTTAATTAATTGAATTAGTTTGATTTGGATATCAGGCGCTAGCATAAATTCCATTATTCCAGTTTAGCAAACCCTTGACAGTTAATCTACTTCACCAGTAAAATTACTTCAAAATTCAAAACTATATTAAATTTCTAATGTCTAAAAACTCTAGTTTTGCTAAAATTCAGCTTGATTGGCAGACTATTAGCCAATCATTAAATTTCAGCGGCCAAATGGGCTTTATGATTACTATCCCCTTGCTTTTTGGCATTATTGGCGGCTCGGTTCTGGATAAGCGGGCAGGTACCAGCCCGCTTTTTGTTTTACTTGGTACCGGTTTGGGGTTAATTGCCGCTATTTACGGAACTATTAAAATTTTAAAAGAACGGCTTAAACATGGCTAAAAGTTTACATATTTCAGTTGCCGCTGAACCGCTTTTCCACCTTGGTCCGCTAGTGGTAAGCAATTCAATGATTGTCAGTTGGATAGTGGTTGCTTTATTTGCCTTATTTGCTTTTTGGTATGATAAACAAACTAAAAAGAAAAATCCGGGACGGGCAAAAATTTTTACCGACACTGCTTTAGAGGGACTTTATAACTTTTTTAAATCAATTGCCGGAGAAAAAGGCGCTCAATTTTTTCCCTTACTGGGTACCTTTTTTCTTTTTATTCTTTTGGCCAATTGGTTGGGTTTGTTACCCGGAGTCGGCACAGTCGGCATGTATGAAGAAACTGCTAGTGGTCAAATTTTCATTCCTTTTTTTCGCGGCGCCACGGCGGATTTAAACATGACCTTAGCCCTTGGCCTAATTTCCGTAGTAGCCGCTCAAATATACAGTATTAAATATTTGGGTTTTAAAGCTCATGTTCAAAAATATATCAGCCCTAACCCGCTAAATCTTTTTATCGGCATCCTTGAATTAGTATCAGAAATTTCCCGGGTTATTTCCTTTTCATTCCGGCTTTTCGGCAATATTTTTGCCGGTGAAGTCTTATTAACCGTAATGTTGTCGCTTTTACCTTTTATTGCCCCATTGCCATTTCTGCTCTTGGAAATTTTTGTTGGCTTAATCCAGGCCCTGGTATTTACTATGCTTAGCCTGGTATTTATGAGTATTGCCACCACTAGCCATGGTGGAGAAAATCACACCGCTGATCAAGAACATGAACTAGCTCAGGAAGTAAATTTAGCCACTAATCATTCGAGTTAGCTCGAAAACTAAAAAGGAGGTGTTCTAATATGTCTGATGTTGTTCAAGTCGCTAATGCAGCCAGTGCCATTGATGTTAAAACCATTATGACCGGTTTAACTATTGCCATTGGCAGTGCTATGCCGGCTTTGGCTATTGGTAAAATGGCCTCTAAGGCCATGGAGGCAACCGGCAGGAATCCTGAAGCGTCTAATGAAATCCGCACCAGTTTAATTCTCTCGGTTGCTTTTGCTGAAGCAATTGCCATTTATTCGCTGGTAGTTGCCTTGATTATTAAATTTGTTTAGTTAAAGGAGTGAGATGGAAAAACTAGGAATCCAGCTTTTACCTCTGCTTGGGCAAATAGTTAATTTTTTAATTGTCTTTGCCCTGCTTTATAAGTTGGTTTACAAAAACCTGCTGGGTAATATTATTAAAAAAGAAGGCGCAGTTAAAGAAATAAAAAAACTGGAGTCGCGATTACAGACGGAAGAAGAACGACTGACCGAATTAAAAAAAGCCAAAACCAGTCAGGCAAGGCAAGAGGCAGCCGTCATTCTTAAAAAAGCTAACCAGCAGGCTGAAGAGCAAAAAAAAGAGGTTTTGATTAAAGCCAAAAAAGAAGCTAATGATTTGCTTGAAAAAGCACAAAAATCAATTGCCAAAGAAAAGGCCAACTTAAAAGAACAAAGCCGGCAGGAAGCAATTGATCTGGCAGTTAAAATCGCAGAAAAATTAATTGCCGAACATTTAACCCCTAAAAGCCAACGCGTTTTAGTCGCCGACTCAATTAAAATCTTAAAAGAGGTTCAGCATGCCTGACCCGAATCTGACTCAGCTTGTCAAAAGACAAAAAATCATCAGTCAAACACTGGGCCGAATTGAAAAGCTTCAAGCGCTTAAAGACCAGCCGGTTATTTTTGTGGAAAGCTGTGTGTCCCTCACTGTTCAAGAAAAAGAAGCCATTATTACTGAGCTTAGTTTTAGTTTAAATCAGCAGTTTATTCTTAAAGAAAAAGTTGACTCGGCCCTTCTCGGCGGTTTAAAAATCAGGGTCGGCAACCTGGTAATTGATAATTCTTTACAAGGTAGACTGCTTAAGCTAAAAGAAAAATTACAAGCCTAACTTATAATCTGATGAATAAGCTTTTAAATTCTCAAGTTGATAAATTAATTAACAAAATTACTTTTGAGACTGATATCTATAGTTTGGGCGTAATTGAAAGCCTTGGTGACGGCATTTGTCTGGCCCGGGGATTAAAAAATGCCATGTTTGAAGAATTGGTGGTTTTCCCCAATGGCACTGCCGGCGTAGTCTTTGATCTTAAAGAAAATCAAATAGGGATTATTATTTTAGGTGATTATCAAACCCTTAAAGAAGGTGATCAAATCCGCACTACCGGCAAAGTTTTATCCATACCTGTCAGTGAAGCGGTTTTAGGCCGAGTTGTTAATCCTTTAATGCTGGCACTTGACGGCCGGGGTGAAATCAGCAGTCAGAAATTAATGCCTCTGGAAAAAATTGCTCCGGGAATAGTTGCCCGCCAGTCGGTTGATACACCGCTGCAAACCGGCATTAAGGCGGTTGACTCAATGATCCCAATTGGCCGGGGCCAAAGAGAATTAATTATCGGTGACCGCGGCACCGGCAAAACCGCCATAGCTATTGACACGATCATTAATCAACAAAAAGAAAAAGTGGTCTGTATTTATGTTTCCATTGGTCAAAAATCAGCTAAGCTGGCAAGGATTATTGACCGCTTAAAAGAATCTGACGCTTTGGACTATACTGTAATTGTTTCGGCTAATGCGGCTGATCCGGCGGCGCTTCAATATTTAGCCCCATATGCCGGTTGCGCTATTGGCGAATATTTTATGGAACAAGGCAAAGATGTTTTGCTGGTATATGACGATTTAACCAAACACGCTTGGGCTTATCGCCAGCTTTCACTGCTTTTACGCCGGCCCTCTGGTCGTGAAGCTTATCCCGGAGATCTTTTTTATCTCCATTCCCGTTTATTGGAAAGAGCCTGTAAATTAAATAAAAATCACGGCGGCGGCTCCTTAACTGCCTTACCTATTATTGAAACTCAGGACAATGATGTTTCTGCTTATGTGCCCACTAATGTTATTTCCATTACTGACGGGCAAATTTATTTGGAATCAGATTTGTTTTATGCCGGTATCAGGCCGGCAATTAATACCGGTTTATCAGTTTCCCGGGTGGGCGGCGCGGCTCAAATTAAAGCCATGAAGCGGGTTGCCGGCCAGCTTCGGCTGGACATGGCCCAATATCGCGAATTAGCCGCTTTTGCCCAATTTACTACTGATCTTGATGAAGCGACTCAGGCAAAAATTGACCGCGGCTCACGTTTAGCGGAAATTCTCAAACAATCTCAATATCAACCCATTAAAGTTGAACTTCAAGTAGTTATTTTATGGGCGGCAACCAGCGGTTATTTAGACACCATTCCCATAAACTTAGTCAGCGAGTTTGAAAACCAGCTGTTTAGCTTTATGGCTGAAGCCGGCAGCCAAATTATAGCGACTCTGAATAAAAATAAAACCCTTGACCAGTCAACTGAAAACGATTTAAAAGCTTTACTGGATACTTTTCAGGAAACTTTTATTAATCAGCACGGCCTCAAAGAAACTAATCAGGAAGGTCAGGCTTAAAACTATGTCAGGCAAATTAAGATTAATTAAAAGACGGGTTAAGTCAGCCCAAAATATTGCCCAGCTGACCAAAGCCATGGAAATGGTTGCCGCTTCCAAAATGAAACGAGCCCAAAAACAGGCAATTGAGGCCAAACCTTATGCTGATAAGGTTGAGGAAATTACCACCCGTGTTGTTTCTCAACTTAAAAAGCGTCGAGCCGCGCTATTAAAATATTATGCCCAAACAAAAATTAAACGCCATTTGGTAATTTTTGTTACCACTAATAAAGGCTTGTGCGGCAGTTTAAATAGTAATCTGTTTAGAAAACTTTTTATGTGGCTCACTGACCGGCCGGAACAAACAATTGACTTTATTACTTTGGGTGAAAAAGGCCAGCTGGTAGTTTTGAAATCCAAATATGAGCTGGTGGCTGATTTTAGCAATTTGTCTGATTTTACTCAAGCGGTTGGTTCTTTAATGACCCTGGTTAATCAAGGCTTTACTCAGGGAAAATATCAAGCAGTCTGGCTGGTTTATAATGAATACTTATCTGCCCTTAAATATGTTCCCCGGATTAAACGTTTACTGCCAATCGCCAAAACTAGCCTTCAACAACAACCTAAATCCCGGGACTATGAGTATTTGTTTGAACCTTCTCAACAACAAGTGATTAATAAACTCTTGCCATTTTACTTAGAAATTCAGATCCGTGATGCCATCCTGGAAGCAATCGCTTCAGAACATTCTGCCCGCATGATGGCCATGAAAAATGCGACTGACAATGCTTATTCTTTAGTAGACGGTTTGACTTTGGAATATAACAAGGTCCGGCAACAAGCAATTACCGCCGAAATTTCTGATATTACTACGGCTAAAATCTCTATGGAGGCAAATTCATGAGCAAACAAGCTATCAAGTCAGCTGTTAATTTGACCCCGGGAAAAATCACGGCAGTTATTGGTCCGGTAGTTGATGTTGATTTTAGCCAAGGGCAGCTGCCAATGATTTTTTCAGCCCTGGTGGTTAAAACCGGTAAAAGAAAAGATTTGGTATTGGAAACCCAACAGCATTTGGGAGACGGCCGGATCCGGGCAATTGCCTTAGGACCAACCCAGGGTTTAAAACGTGGTATTGAGGTAGAAAATAGCGGACACCCTATTCAGGTACCGGTGGGTAAAAAAACTCTTGGCCGGCTTTTTAATGTTTTAGGCGAACCAATTGACAATCTTGGAGAAATTAAAGACGCGCCCAAACAATCAATTCACCAGGCTCCGCCAAGCCTGGAAGAACAAGAAACCAAAATTGAAATTCTGGAAACCGGTTTAAAAGTGATTGACTTGATTGCCCCTTTTACTAAGGGCGGTAAAGTGGCGGTTTTTGGCGGCGCTGGTGTGGGCAAAACCGTGGTGATTATGGAGTTAATCCACAATATTGCCAAAGTACATGGCGGTTATTCGGTTTTTGCCGGCGTAGGTGAACGCTCCCGGGAAGGCAATGATTTGTGGGAAGACATGAAGCAATCCGGCGTTCTTAATAAAACTGCTTTGGTTTTTGGTCAAATGAATGAACCGCCCGGTTCGCGTTTGCGGGTTGTTTTAACCGCCTTAACTATGGCCGAATATTTCCGGGATCAAGAAAACCAGGATTTACTTTTGTTTATTGATAATATTTTCCGCTTTGCCCAGGCCGGCAGCGAGGTATCTGCTTTACTTGGCCGGGTGCCTTCAGCCGTAGGGTATCAGCCAACGCTTGCAAGTGAAATGGGTTTACTGCAGGAACGGATTACCTCAACTAAATCCGGCGGTTCAATTACTTCGGTACAGGCGGTTTTTGTACCGGCTGATGACTATACTGATCCGGCGCCGGTGGCTACTTTTGCCCACTTGGATGCTACTATTGCTTTAGACCGGGCAATTTCCGAACAAGCGCTTTATCCGGCCGTAGATCCGCTGGCCTCTAATTCTAATATTCTTACTGCCGAAGTGGTCGGCAGTCAACATTATCAGGTAGCCAGAGGGGTGCAAAAAGTACTTCAACGCTATAAAGATCTGCAGGATGTGATTGCCATTCTCGGCGTTGAAGAACTTTCTGAAGAAGACAAACTTGTAGTTTCCCGAGCCAGAAAAATTCAAAAATTTCTCTCCCAGCCAATGTCAGTAGCAGAACAATTTACCGGTAGAAAAGGCGTTTATGTTCCCATTGAAGAAACTGTCCGCGGTTTTGCGGAAATCCTGGACGGCAAACATGATGATAAACCGGAACACTTGTTTTATATGGTTGGCTCTATTGATGATGTCAAATCATGAGAACTTTTTATCTGGAAATCATAACTCCCAAAAGTAAAATTTTTAGCGCTGATATTCAACAGTTGACTGTGCCGACTATGACAGGTGAAATAACCGTGCTGGCTAATCACGCTCCCCTAATTACTCCTTTGGTTATGGGCGAGATCCGCTTGCTGGATAATCACAATAAACAAAAACTTTTTTCTATTGGCAAAGGCCTGCTTGAAGTCAGTAAAGAAAAAGTTGTGCTTTTAATTGAAAGTGTGCTTCAGGGGCATGAAATTAGTTTACAAAAAGCTCTTGCCGCCAAAAAACGAGCCGTCCAATTACTAAAAGATCCCAAGTTGAAAGGCAAACAGCTTCTGGACACCAAAACCGCTTTCCGGCGCTCATTGATTGATTTAAAAGTTGCCAGAAAACAATCAGGCCGACGTTTTCAACCCCAAGAACAAACTCTGACTAATCTTAGTGAGTAAATTTTTGTTTAAAAGCTTCTTCAGCAATACAAGCGCCATCTTTGATAGTTAAAATTCGGGTATTAATTACCAAATCATAATAATTGGCATTGGAAATGTTTTTGTGAAAATAGCGCTTAATAAAATCTTTACGTTCAAAATGATAATGGCGGATTGTTTCTTCAGCTTTTTTAAGACTGTGGCCTTCATATTTAATTGCCATTTTAATCCGATGACGCAAAGGGGCAATCACGCGGATGCGGAGAGTGTTTTCCGGCGGAGCAATAAAATTAGCCCCGCGGCCCAGAATAACCACTTTACCTTTTTGGCTCAAAGTTAAAACTACCCGCCACAAATTTTTAATAAATGTTGTGGGCGGAATATAAGATGCTTTGTTAAAACTGGCTAACACACCCTCTATAATATTAAAAGCGCGTTCATCTAAAACTTTCACTAATTTAGCTTTTTGCCGGCTGCTTCGGGCAATTAAATTTACAAGCCGTTTATCATAAAACTTAAAGCCAAGTTTTTTGGCCAGCAAACGAGCCATCGGTTTGCCGCCACTGCCTGGTTCTCGGGCAACAGTTATAATTGGCCGGAAAATAGTTTTAGCCGGTTTTTTTTTAGGTTTTTCCAATTCCCAACGTACTTTTTTTTCCCACTGATCCAGCTGTTTAATTACTAAAAAATCCCTGATTCCAATTCTCATTGGTTTTTATTATAACATAAACTGTTGGGCTAGTTATTCTTTAACTTGATAGCTGTAATGCCCCCCAAATCATTACTGCGGCGGCGGTAAACCTTATCACATAGACTTTTAATGGATGTTTTTCCAGCCAGTTTGGTTTCCATATAGCAAATACAAACGCTAAAACCATTGAAATCGGCAGTGAGATGATCACTGAGGATATTCCCACATTGCCCTCAAAAGCTTTGTTTGCCGCTAAATCTCCCAAGCCTCCAAGAAAAGATAATATAACTACTCCTAAATAATCGGCCGGTTTTGACTTGCTAAGATCTTTGCGAAACCTGGGATATAAAAATATAAAGGCAGGTACAATTGCTAATAAATTAATCCACATTGAAGCGGTCCAGTAATCAGTTTGAGCTATTGCCCTGTTGATAAAAACCGACCGGATTGAAAGAACCAACATAAATAGCAAACCAACGGCAACATTTTTAGCAAAAAAAGATTTTATTGAAAACTTCTCATCCATAGTGGCAAAAAAACCTGCAAAAACGATGAACCCAACTAATAACATATTATTGACGGTTAAGGTTTCTCCTAAAAATACACAACCTAAGAACACAGTTATTACAACTCTAATATTAAACAGGGGTGCCATCACGGATACATCTAAGTTTTTCAGCGCAGCGATATATAAAGTATTACCAAGCGCTAGAAATATTGCGGCCAGGATAATGAATGTCCAGCTTATCGCTACTCCTGCGCCATTTATAAGAGAAATTACAGTAATTACCAATCCGCTGAATAATAAAGAAAAAAATGAGAATTGTGCCACATTTTTCAGTTGATACTTGCCTATCAACTTAGTTGTTACAGCATAGAATCCGTATGTTAGTGACGCAATCCAGGCAAAGATATAAAAAGGCATAAAGAAATTTTATTCCAATCGGATATAAACAACAACCACTTGTTAATTTTGAAGTCTTTTTATTTACTGGGTGAGCCTGTGGGATAAAGCCCTGTCCGCCCATTGGCGGAAACCTCTGACGCACAAAAGACTACCAGCAAGAAGATTTAAAACTTGACTTTTTATGTTTTTTATAACACTATAAAAATAGAAAAGTGATATAATTCCAATATGATAAATATATTGTTAGATTTGAAAGACTTCATAGTTTATGATGTTTTTAAAAAGCCCCTGCCTGAGCCGCCTGACTTTACACTAAAACACAATTTTGTTTTACATAAAGAAAAAAATGGCGGCAGTTGGATGGAGTCTAAAAAATATCCTGGATTAATTGCTAGTGGGGATAGTCCAGAAGAATTACGAGAAGCCCTTCTAGATTCAATATTAACTTATTTTGATGTTCCGAGAGCCTATGCTAAAAGATTGCCAGATACTTTAACCTTAAATCTTCCAAACGGAAAGACCATATTGCCCCCTCGGCCAAGGCCAGCATTATTTGAAATCAAAGTAGCCATTGAGTGATATGTCTTATCCGCCTGCCAACACTAAAGAGTGGGTAAAAGTTTTAAAAAGATTGGGTTTTGAAGAAAGACGAGTTGGTAAAGGAAAACACGCTTATAAATTCACTCATCCTAAAAGAAAAACCAGTGATTATAGGATTCAGCGAAATTTCATCATAATTCCTCATAAAATATATCCTGTATTATCAAAAAGAATAGTCGCAGAAATTACATTTTTTGGATTTACAACTAGAGAGATAGAAAAAGCCTGTTAATTCGAGGAATTTAACAGGCTGAAGATTCTAATTGTTTAAACTAACTTATAACCAAAACAAATTATAAAGGCAAATTGACAGAGAGGCTTGGTATGCTTTGTTATACTTCAGAAACAATGGATGAGCCCGTGAGGGATAAGCCTGTTCTTTTACTGACGGAAACCTCTGACGCCATAAAGTAATTCAGTCTGATTTACTGTTAGTAGTAAAGGATTCAACAATCAATTTATAAAACTTTTTATTGAGGTAATAATCAATAATGACACAATCAACGCCAGCGTTTGTGGCAAATTGGTAGTCGGTAGCCGAGTCGCCAAAATAAACAAACTCTTGTTTTGGTTGACCACTTTCTTTAATAAGCTCCAAAAGACAATAAGGATCGGGTTTTTCGTGACCCATGTCACTACAGGAAATAATCTTGGTTAAATATTTTTTAATTCCCCGATTCTCCAAGATTTTTAAGAGAGATCGACTTGATCGATTAGTGCAAATTGAAACTTGACGGCCTTGAGAGGTTAAATTTTCAATCAACTCGTCAACGGCATCAAAAATATTCAGTTTTTTGAAGTTGTTAACTTGCAATTTCTCGTTTCTTTTTACCAGTTCTTGGGGATCTGTTTTTAAAGAGAAGTGACGGATAGCTTTAGTAAATTGTGAGCACATTGAACAACCGCGGTTTTGGAAATGTAAATCTCTTAAATACTTTTCAATTTTTGTGTCAGTAACATCCAAATATAGTGAAAAAACCTCAATAAAAATTTGTTGGTTAAATCCATAAGAGTCAATTAAAGTATCATCAACATCAAAAACAAAATGTTTCTTAGTCATAAATATGAAGGTTTGAAATGGTTGGTTTTCCCTATAGTTTTATTCTTAATGAAGCCAACCAAACCTTTGATTATTTCACCTATAAATCCAGCCAAAAAGTTCATTTCCGACTCGATTTCTTTTTTAGTGAGCCCGAGAGGGATCGAACCTCCGACGCACAGCTTAAAAGGCTGTCGCTCTACCACTGAGCTACGGGCCCATGACCTTTAAGAGAATTATACTTGCTCATAGAAATTCATTCAAGAAGATGTTAAAATTCTTTTACTCGGCCCCATCGTCTAACGGTTAGGACATTGCCCTTTCAAGGCGAAAATCCGGGTTCGATTCCCGGTGGGGTCACCAAGCGCGACTTGGAGTAAGCAAAAACCTCGTTTAGAGCGATACATTGGGCAAATTTCTGTGTTCCAGAAACTAAATCCTGGTAGGTCGGCGCCTCGTCAAAAAGCACCCCAAAATACTTAGCCTTAAGAACTGGATTTTCCCCATGTATCAGCAAATCTTCCATGTGTTCCAGAAAATATTTTATGTAGGCCGTCATCTCTTTGATATCTACCTGCTTTTTAGGTATGGCTTTTTGCCTTTCTTCTAGAAGTCCGGCTATCTGTGCATCTGTTTCTACTAATTCTTCTTCCATGTATTTAACCGCTACTTCCGAGGTCAGCATGCGTATTTTGTCAGCGGTGATTCTAGCTTGGGTTTTAAGCTGATCTATTCGTGTGTCAATGTTAAGCACATCCTTGTTTGACTCCTGCTCCCGTTTTTCCCACTCGTTATTAACGGCTTCAACTAAAGCATCAACATAGCCTGGAGCCATTTCAATTCCTTCAATAAATTTCCTGATGGTGGTATCAAACTCTTTTTTGGGTACCCGGAAATAATGACCTCTTTTGTTACAGTGGTAAGCAGGATAATATTTGCCCAGCCTACCACGGGAGGCGCTGCCGTACAAAGGCTTTTTGCAGTGAGGGCAAAGGACAACCCGTTTATAGGGATATTCTGGGCTTCTAACGCCTTTTTTAAGCAAATAATCGGGCGGTTTCTTTTTATATATCTTTATTCCGTTTTCCTCCTCCTGAATGATAATCTTTCCACGGTTAGCCTGGTTGAACGTGTCAATCGATACCAGCCCTTTAAACTTAC
>JAHJAY010000002.1 GCA_018813815.1 Patescibacteria group bacterium
ACCATGAGGATCTGCTGCCCAAACCTGACTCTTGCTAAAAAATAGTAATAAAACTAAAGCAAGAAACAATGAGGCAAGTTTTTTCGGCAGACTAAGCATACTATAAATACGTATAGCATAAAATAATTAACAATTCATGGCTGTGTTTTCTTCACTTTATATAGGCTGATTATTTTGACTGGCTCGGACCAGGTCGATCAATCGATCAATCAAAATGCTGCATACTTAAGTCAATTTAAAAACAAAAACTGGATTATGTAAAACAAGCGGCCGGCTAATCAAACAGCCACAATTCCCGCTTAATTCAAAAACACCATCCTAAATCGATCAAACTGTATCAACTAGGCTTAACCTCTCCCAAGCTTGATTAAGCTTAATGGTTAGCCTTAGGGCTACACTCAATGCTTGATTTAAGCTTATAGACCCACTAACTTGCTTAGGCCAGCTTTGCAACAAGCAAAACCAATCTCGGCTCTGCCTGGAAAAGCGGTTTTTTAACTGCCCCGACAAGCTTTTATTGGTCTTAAGCCTTTCTAGCAGTTCCCTAGTTTGAGTGATAAATTGTTCGGCTTCTTTTTGTATGGCTGCACCGGCCCAGGTCTGAAAGATAACTTGCTGTTGATCCCGCCAAACAAAATCAGTGGCTTTAAAAACTAAAACCTGGTCCCAAAGGTCATTTTTCAACAATTCCTGGTCAATTTTGGTTTTTATAGGCCTAAAATTAATATAGACTCCCCGGCCTAAGGAACGAAAGCCCAAATTTAATAAAACCTTTTTTAATGAACGCCGCGCCAACTGCCGCTCTATTCCCTTCTGCCGGTCCTGTTGGTGATTTAAATTCGGTTTATCCTTGCAGACTCGATAAACTGCTACATAAAATTCTGTTTTTGCCCGATTGATTTGAATTGTCTTAGCAAACAGCACCGGCCACAACTGATGCGTCATTTCTTTTCCCAAACTGGTCAAGCGAAAAAAGCTGATTCTGCCTCTCCAAAATTTTTCCAGCAAACCTTTTTTGACCAAATCAATCGCCGCCCCCCGGATTGAGCTGGCGCTAAAATAATTAAGCCTGTCATAAAAATAACGATAGCTTACAAGTTCATTTTGCGGTCGATTACCAATTAAAAAGCGCTGGTTAAAAGCCAGAAAAAACAAAATGCTTTTTTTTACTTGCTTCATTTAAGTTCAGTAATTAGAAATTTTATTTATGTTCTGTTTTTAATTATAATTATATTTACAACACAACACAAAAGCTTTGTCAAGGAGATTAGACCAAACCAATCATACTATAAAAAAAGCCATCACTGTAATTTCTAATTTTTAATTTCTAATTTTTAATACCGTTGATATCTTTTGATACCTTTCTGTAATTTAAGTCCGCAATGAAAAGCTTTGTGAAAGCTCTCGTGAAAAGAAAATAGCTGGTTTAATTTTCCTCTGTAAATCGCTTGTTAAAATAACTCAAGTTAAGCCATTGACACTATTATATATACTAGCATAAACTTAAAACATAACAGGTATAACGAGTATAATTTATGAACATTTTTACTGCCCGATTTAAAAAATATTTAACCAGCCAAAAGCTGATTGGTAAAAAACTTTCGGCTAATTCAATTAAAAATTACTTAAGCGATGTACGTCATTTTTTCCGTTGGCTGGAAGAAAATAAAAAAAGAAAAACTTCAATCACAATTGCTGATTTTACTCCTGTCAGTTTTCAAGCTTATAAAAACTCACTCAGCCGCCAACATATACCGGACACTACCCTATGCCGCCGCTTAGCCAGCTTAAGAAAGTTTGGCCAGTTTTTAGTTCAAGCTAATTTTCTGGGTACTGATCCGGCGGCTAAATTGACTAATCCCAAAGCCAAACACCTTGACCCTGAACTCTTACAGCAATTTAAAACCTATCTTAAAAGCCAAAAACTGGCCAAAACTACAATTAAAAATTATTTAGCTGATATTAAACAGTTTACCCAATGGAGCCATAACAAATCATGAACCTTGATTTAACTTTAACGCCGGAAAATCTGGCAGCATATCAACAGCATCTCAGAGACAGTGGGTTGGCGCCGTCCTCGGTCAAACGCAAAGCCGAATCAATTAAACGTCTGGCTGATTGGAGCGAAAAAACCGGCTTAATTAAAACTAACCGGTTAAAAAAAGGGTCTCCTCAAGCAAAACCAGAAGAAAACCGGCTTAAATTCTTAAAAAACTTGCTTAAATACGGCACACTCACGCTGATTCTTCTGTTTCTCCTCTGGTTAATTTTTAATAATCGCGAACGCTGGTTTAGTTCTGAACCGCCAGTATCAAAAATGCCAAGCATGGTTCCCGCGGCTCAAGCCAGCTACTCTCCCTGGATTATATTTTATAAAGGCAAAATAAGCGGCAGAGAATCGACAATTGATCAGGCAGTCACGGCTGTATTTCAGGTTTATGATCAATCTAAAGGCGGCGAATCTCTTTGGACCTCAAAAAATTGGCAATTGGAAGCTAATGATGAAGGTGTTTTCTCTGCTCCGATTGGCGACACTACCCGAGGCGACAAAGAAATCCCTGACCAGTTATTTTTTCAAAACGACCGGCTTTATTTAGGCATTTCGATTAATGGTCAAGAACTCAGTCCCCGCTCACCCATCTCCAGCGCCGGCCACAGCGCTGATGCTTACACTTTACAGGAACACCAGCCGGCTGAAGAAGCCGGCGCCGGCAATATACCGGTTTTAAATGAACAAGGCCACCTTTTACTGGCTGCCCCTGCCCCCAAAATCCAAGCCCTTAATAACACTTTTGCCATTGAAGGCCAGGCAATCACTTTGCAAACACCATTTGCTTCTGACGGCAATATCACTCTGGCCCCTGATGGCAGTGGAACTATTCAGTTGATCACTTCTAATACTCAAAATAATTCTCTGAATATCCACAATGCTAATTTAAACACCGGCAGTTTGATTGGTGGCTGGCTGGCTAATAACAACTCAACGCCGAATCTAATTAACCTAAGCAGTGGCACTAATCAACAAGAACAGTTTGCGGTTTCTGCTGACGGCAACATGCAATTAACCGGTTCAGCCAACATAGGAAAGAATTTGGCATTGGGCCAACAGCTTTATCACTTAGATGACCGTGATACTTTGCTTGAATTTGATCATAATAGTCTGAAAATAGATGCCGGCGGTGATGGTTTTCTTCATTTTTCTCAAACAGATCAGGCCTTAATCGGCAATTATAAGCGTGATGGTCTTGATTTTAACTGGTTAGGGCAAACTGATAAAGCCAGTGCTTTCTTTATTGATTCATCTACAGGGCGCGTCGGCATTGGCACCACCAGCCCGGAGAGAAAATTAGACGTTAAAGGCTCAGCCGCTTTTGATGAAGATGTGCGCATTAACCGCTTTCTTACTATTGGTTCTCATAGCACTAATCCCGGCTCAGCTGAAGAAGGCACTCTTATTTATAACACCACTGATGATAAAGTTTACTATTATACTGGCGGCGGCTGGGTAGAGGTTAGTGCGTCTTTCTGGCAAAGAAACAACAATAGTCTGGCGCCGGCCGCTATTACTGACAGCGTCGGCATTGGCACTACTACCCCAACTGAGGCTTTGGAAGTCATTGGTGATATACAAGTATCAGGTGTGACACAGTTTGGTGGGATTAGTAACACTACATATAATGCAATTTCTGATTCTGGTACAGCTACATATGCTTCAAGTGATAATGATCTATATATAGAAGATATTTTAGAAATTGGTAATAATCTTCACTTGCCTTCTTCCGCAAATTTAATTTTTGGCGGAACTACCAGCCTGGGTGAAACCACCGCGGCTAATGATTCCGGTGCCTATGTGGTCGGTATCTTTGATGAATTTGATAATAGTGATTCGGTTAATGTCCAGGATGTTTTGGATGATTTGGATGCAGAAATAAGCGGGCTGTCAGCCGGCACTTCAGGTTTGTGGCAAACAGGCACATATGGCACTTACGAAAATGATGCGGCGGTAATTGTCGGCCCGGATGCTGATTTTACCTACATTACTGAGGCTAGCGATGATTTAAGGGTAGCTAGTGAAGCGGAAATCTTGGGCGGTCTTTATGTGGGTACAACTGACTATCTCCATATAGAGAACGACGGCGATGTGGTTTTTGTTGACGCTGACGGCGGAGCTTCAATCACCGGACCGGCCGGAGGCGCTTTAACTGTTTCCGCCGGAGCTTCCCAAAACCTGGATATTAATGATGTGGGAACAGTTACCTTTGAAACTAATGGAGAGACTTTAACTAATGGAACCAATAACTACCTCACCTCCTCTGCCGGGTTCTCAGTCGGTGGAGCGGCTACCTACTACTTTGATACTTCAGGCAACCTTAATGCCAATGCCGGAACCTTTGCCGGAACCCTAACTTTAAACAGTGTTGGAGCAGATACAGCTAATACGGTCTTAATCCTTAATGGCAGTAATCAGGTAACTTCGGATGAGATTGATTCTGATGTTTGGACTGGGGTGGATAACTATCAATACTGGATACTAAAAGGAGATTCTGGTGGAGATCAGAATGTTACTAGTACTTATATAATTGATTTTGGTAATGATGGTGATGGCATTGATACGACTGCGGCCGCTAATGCTTTAACCATAGCTGTAGATGTAACTGATATTCTTGGCACCGGTCTAACAGAAAGCAGTAATAATATTGATATTGATCAAGCCTACAACTTCTCTTGGACAGGCACCCACTCTTACTCACAGGCAGTTAACATTGGCGGCGTTACCGGTTTAGCCTACAATGCCATGTCTGATTCAGGAGTTACTTCCCACTCTTTAGCTTCTGATGATGACCTTTATACAGAAGGAGACCTGGAGGTTGACGGAACCATATATGCAGATAATCAAATCTGCCTTAATGGTGATTGCCAATCAGCCTGGCCCGCTGGTGGGACTAATTATTGGGACCGGACCAGCGGTGTCCTCTCCCCGGCTACAGTTGGGGATGTTTTAGCCGCCACGGCTTCAGCCACTACAGTAGCAACTTTGACTGCAAGCGGAAGCAATCTGGCTTTAAGGGCCGGTGATGCCAATGACTAC
>JAHJAY010000044.1 GCA_018813815.1 Patescibacteria group bacterium
CAATTAAGATCCGCTCAGTTTTAGTTAATTTCCTGAATTTAGGTATTTTACTCACCTCCATTCTAATCATGGAGGGAATAATACCGAACTAGCTTAGGGGGTTGCAATCGTTTTTAGAACTTGCGACTTGCGGCTCATAGTGGTAGGTAGTGTATAGTTGAATTGTGTAAAAATTTTCAATAAAACGATTAAAAAAGCTGGAAAGTAAAAAAAGCTTTTCAAACTGGGGAGGGCTTGGACCGAAATAAAAACCTAACAAAGCCCATCGACCCCTATTGTGTTTTCTGACATCAAGAACATTCCCAGTTTTCTATAGTCAAAACTGTTATAATTTTCATATGGTTTTAATTAAACAATGTCCAGTGTGTACGAATAAAAAGACTAAGGACGGACTAACTGGATATAACAAATGTGTCAGCTGTTTATCTCTATATGCAACCAGTATGCCTTCTGCCAAAAAGATTACTGAACGAATTAATTACTGGGGCAAAAAATTTGTGGGAAATCCAAAGAATGAGCCGATATTGCAATCAAATTATGAACGAGCAGGTTTTCTATCAAAATATACGAAAAAAGGAAAGAGAAAGCTTATTGATGTTGGTTGTGGAAACGGCAATTTTCTCAGGTGTGCAAAACAGGCAAATTATGATATCTCTGGCATGGACATTTCCAGTCCAATTGTGGAATATCTTCAAGCCTTAAACGTTCCTTTATATAATTCTCTAAAGTCGATTAAAGATAAATATTTTGATATTGTTACTTGTTTTGATGTAATAGAACACACGACAAATCCACGACCATTTTTAACCAGCATTAAACGAATTTTGAAAAAGGATGGTTTATTCATGATTACAACCCCTAACGGCGCTGGTGTTTCCGCAACAATTTTAAAAAATCGATGGTGGGTCTTGGGGCCTAGCGACCATTATGTGCTTTTCAACCCACGTTCCCTTCCAATGTTATTAGAAAAAGTGGGATTTACCATTATCAACATACAAACAGACACTCTAACACAGTGGTTTCAGTCATCATGCCCTATTTTTAATAAGGTTGCGAATAAGCTGGTTTATCTTGGATTTCTTCCATTTAAAAAACATCTTTTTAATAAGGGCTTAGGAGACAATATACAAGTTTTGACAAGACTTAAGGCTTGACGGCGGCTCATTGCAGAAACTACTCCGATTTTTGATATACTAATTCTGAATAAGTAATAATTCTTGCTTAGGTAAACCTAACATATATGAAAAAGATAGCCATTATAATTGTAAATTGGAATGAGCCAAAAGCAACAATCGACTGCCTCGCCTCTATCCATAAACTTCTAAAATTAAACAAGCTGGATTATAAAGTTTCTATAATTGTAGTAGATAACGGCTCAAAAGATAATTCTGTCAGACTAATTCAAGTAAAATTTCCCAACGTTTTTTTACTAAAAAATAAAATAAACCTTGGGTTTGCCAGGGCCGTAAATATTGCCCTAAAAGATGTGTTGAAAAAAGACTTTGATGTTGTCATGTTGTTGAATAACGACACTGTAATTAAACAAAAAACTTTTTTTAACACAATGATAAATGAACTTTACCAAAATAATGAAATTGGCATTATCGGGCCTGTAATTTTAGATGAAAAACAAAATATATGGTCTGCGGGCGGAGTGATTGATCCGTGGAGATATAGCGGCGGCCACATCACTAAGCTTAGTCAAAAGACCAGCCCGGTTGATTTTGTTTCCGGCTGCTGCATGTTTATTAAAACCGAGGTCTTTAAGAAAACCGGAATGTTTGATGAAAGGTTTTATTTATATTATGAAGATGTTGATTTTTGTTTAAGGGCAAAAAAAGCTCATTACAAGTCAATGATTACTTCTAAAGCCGAAATCATACATAGCGGATCGCATACTAGCCGCAAAGACTTTGGTAAAATGGATTATTATTTAGCCAGGGGAAGATTGTTGCTTATGTATAAACATGCGTCGCTGATTATTGGCTTGAGAGAGTTTTTGAGATTACCCAAAACCTTAGCAGAAATGGTTTTTGGCAAAGAGAGAAACCATTCAAGATATAAATTTTTAGGCATGAAAGATTTTTTAATAGGAAGATTTAATAAAAGCAACCTTTGGAGTTAAGATGATTATTGGAATTGATGCTGGTTCTCTGGGAATTAAAGATGCAAGATTAAAAGTTGGGACTTATCAGGTTGCTGTTAATTTTTTAAAGCAATTGAAGTTTATTGACAACAAGAACGAATACCGGCTGTATAGTTTTTCGCCTATAGCAGAAAACTTGCTGGAAAAGTTCGGTTCCAATGTAAAGAATGTTGTAGTGAGGCCGAAGTATGGGTGGAGATATATTGGCCTACCCCTTTCATTTTTTATTAACAGAGTAGATATTTTTTTAGGATTAAACCAATCTTTGCCGTTGACTAGTTTTTCACCCTCAATTGTTATTGTTTATGATTTAGCCTTTGAACATTTTCCTGAGCGTTATCCGGATTCATATAAAAAAATGAGAGCAAGAACGCTGCTGGCTGTAAAAAGGGCTAATAAGATTATTGCCATTTCAGAAACAACTAAAAAGGATTTGATAAACTTGTATGGAATTCAACCAGAAACGGTTAAAGTGGCGCATGCGGCATTTGATGCCGGCTTTTTTAAACCAGATAAAAATAAAAAAGCAGAAAAATATTTTCTTTTTGTTGGCGCTCTTAAAAGAATTAAAAATATACCCGGACTACTTAGGGGGTTTAGATATTTTTTAGATAATTCTAAGGAAGAGTTTAAGCTTTTTTTAGTTGGTGGCGATTTTTGGCTGGATCCGGAAATTGATAAAACAATAAACAAATTAAATTTAAAAAAATGTGTTCAAAAAACAGGCTTTGTAGACCAAAAGAGTTTATTGGCTTTATATCGGGGTGCTACAGCTTTTGTTTCACCATCTTTTTATGAAGGGTTTGGCATTCCTTTATTAGAGGCCGCGGCTTCAGGTTGTCCGGTTATTGCCGGTAAAAATGGGGCAGCAAAAGAAATTATTGGCAAGGCTGGCATTTTGGTTGATCCTCAGAATAAAAAAAGCATTGGTGAAGCCATGTTAACTGTTTGTCGTGATGAGAAACAGCGCAGAGAAATGATTGCTGAAGGTTTAGAACGAGCAGGAAAATTCAGCTGGGATAATTTTGCTAAAAAAGTTTTAGAGGTAATCCATGAAGTTGGCAATTGTTAGGGGGAAATACCTCAACCAATATGAAATGCAGAATTATGCTCCGCTGGCGGGCGAGTGCGAGCTGGTTGCTTTTGCCAGCCAAAGGCCAATCCACGCTGAGGTGGGTTTTCCGGTTAAACATTTGTGGTCGCCGGCGGATTTGCCCGACTTTCCTTACAAAATGCCGATTTTGAACCGTTTATGTTTTGGCGATGCGATGTATCTTCATGGTCTGGAAAAACAGCTTGATGGTTTTGATATTGCCCATGTGGCTGAAACTTATTTTTGCTTTACCCGGCAAGCAATCAAAGCCAGGCAGGCAGGCAGAATTAAAAAGCTTGTGTGTACGGTTTGGGAAACAATTCCGTTTAACAACGAGAACATTTGGCCAAGAAAAAGATTTAAACAAGCAGCTTTTGAAAATATTGACCTTTTTATTGCCGTTACCCAGCGAGCCAGAAAAGCTTTACTGGAAGAAGGCTGTCCTGCCAATAAAATTGCGGTTCAGCCAATGGGAGTGGATCTCAGGCGTTTTCAGCCCAAAATAAAAAAGCCGGGCAGGGAACTGGAGCTTTTATTTGTCGGCCGTTTAGAGAAAGAAAAGGGGATTTTAGAATTAGTTGAGGCTTTTAGGAAGATAAACCGGCAATTTCCCCACTTGAAATTAACCCTAGTGGGACAGGGGAGTCAGCGCCAAAAAATCCATCACCCAAAAATTTCTTTTAAAACAATTCCCTATCAAAAAATTAACCAAGCTTATCAGCAGGCGGATATTTTTATTTTGCCATCAAAAACAACCTCTTTTTGGGAAGAACAATTTGGTATGGTTTTAGTGGAGGCCATGGCTTGCGGTTTGCCAATTATAACCACCAAATCCGGCGCTATTCCAGAAGTGGTCGGCAAAAGCGCTTTTTTAATTGAACCTGGAGATGAGGCAGGTTTAACAAATGCCATCAGCCAGCTTGTTAATCAGCCAAAGCTGAGAGATAATTTAGCCAAGCAAGCGCGGCGGCGAGCCGAAAAGTATTTTAACGCTCAAAAAATTGCCCAAAAAATAAAAACTCTTTATCAAGCAGTGCTGAAATGAAAAAAGTTGCCATTATTATTCTTAATTACAATGGCCGGGAGGTTTTACCTGCTTGTTTAGCTTCACTTCAATTAATTAAAGTACCGGCCGGATATCAGCTTTTAACTATTTTGGTGGATAATGCTTCAATTGATAATTCTCAAAAGCAGGCAGTCAGCAAATTCCCCCAAACGATTTTATTGCAAAATCAAGCTAACTTGGGTTTTTCTAAAGCCATGAACAAGGGGATTAAAAAAGCTTTAAATCTGGGAGCCGATTTAGTGCTTTTACTTAATAATGATACACAGGTAGCACCAAATTTTCTCAATCCCCTGTTGACAGCAATCAAGCAACAATTAGTTGGTATTGTCGGTCCGATTTTAAAGCATCAGGTCAAGCAACAAATTCAGTATGATCATGGCGGTTGGATTAATTGGTTGTTGGGGAGAACAGAGCATTTTAATAAAACCCGGATTACTCTTAAAAAACCAATGTCAAGAGATTTTGTTTCCGGCGCTTGTGTTTTAGTAAAAAAAGAAGTTTTTGAGCAGATTGGTTTTTTAGACGAGCGTTATTTTTTTTATTTTGAAGATGTGGATTTTTGTGTTCGGGCTAAAAAAACCGGCTGGCAAACCCTGATTGTTCCCAACTCAATTGTTCGCCATCAAGTTAGCGCTCAAGCCAACAAATCTATTGGTGTTAAATTTTATCATCAATTGCGCAGTAACCTGATTTTCAGTTTAAAACATCAGCCTTGGTATTTCAAACCCCTTGGCCTGCTGTATGTTTTGCTTTTAGGTGTTAAAATAATAATTAAACATGATTAGCGCCATTGTTTTAACTAAAAACGAAGCAGAAAACATTAAGGTTTGTTTAAAAAACCTTAGCTGGTGTGATGAGTTAATAGTTATTGATAACTATTCAACTGATAAAACTACGGTAATGGCTAAACAGCTGGGGGCAAAAGTTTGGCAGCATCATCTGAACCAGGATTTCAGTCAACAACGTAACTTTGGGCTGGAAAAGGCCAGTCATCAATGGGTTTTTTTTGTTGATGCTGACGAAACCGTCAGCCCGGCTTTAAAAAAAGAAGTACTTCAATTAATTAAATCAGAGTCTGAAATTCAAGGTTTTTATTTAAAACGCCAAGACTTTTTCTTAGGTAAGCGGCTTTGTTTTGGCGAAACTGCGGCTGTCAAGCTATTGCGTTTGGCTAGAAAAAATGCCGGCCAGTGGCAAAGGCCGGTTCACGAAATTTGGCAAATTAAAGGCCGGACCGGCCAGTTAAAAAATCCCCTTTTGCACCAACGCCAGCTAACCGTGGCTCAGTTTTTAACCCGGATCAATAATTATAGTTCAATTCGGGCCAAAGAACTTTATAACCAATCAGTTAAAGCCAGCTGGTTGACAATTCTTGCCTATCCGGTGGGCAAATTCTGCCAAAACTATTTTTTCCGGCTGGGATTATTGGACGGCCAGGTTGGCTTTATGATGGCCTTAATGATGAGCATTCACTCGTTTTTGGTCCGGGCGAAGCTTTACTTGCTTTGGCAAAATCAGGGAGAAGAAGAATTTAAAATTCCTTCAATGAAAGAAATCAACCGACACGATGCTTAGGCTGTTTAGCTTAATTACCGGTTTAATTTGGTTAACAGTTAATCTGGGACAGTTAGTCAGAATTCCTTTAACTCAGTCAACGATTGGTTTGTATTTGCCTGACTTATTGTGTTTATTATTACTGCTTAGTTGGTTATTAATTGTTAAGCCGACATGGTCTCAGCTAAAGAAGCGGCCGTTAACCAAGCCGATTTTGGGGTTTGCTCTAATTGCTTTATTGTCTTTATTTTTAGCCGGTTTTACATTTTCAGTTAAAGAAATTTTTATTGCCGGCCTTTATTTAGGCCGCTGGCTGGTTTATGCCGGAACTTATTGGGTTTTTTGCTGGTTATTCCAAAAAGAAAAAAAGTTTAAACAGCTCTGGCCAAAACTGATGCTTGGCGGTATATTTTTGTTTGCTTTGCTCGGCCTGGTCCAGTATTTTATCTGGCCAGACCTTAGGCCGCTTAAGCTGTTAAGCTGGGATGATCATTATTTCCGTCTGGCTTCAACCTTTTTAGACCCTAATTTTGCCGGGATTTGGTTGTTTTTTGGCCTGGTTTTAGCACTGGAAATTTTACCCTGGGTTTTACCGGTTTTTTACCTGGCCCTAGCTTTAACTTACTCGCGGGGATCATACTTGGGCTTTGTTTTAGGAATTTTGTATTTAGCCTTGGCTAAGAAAAAACTCAGGATTTTCGTGATAACCATTTTGGTTTTAGCGCCAACTTTAGTTTTACTGCCCCGGCCCGGCGGTGAAGGAGTTAAACTTGAAAGAAGCAAGTCAACTTTGGCCCGGGTAAGTAATTGGCAGGAGTCGCTTGAACTGGCGTTAAAAAAGCCGATCTTTGGTTATGGCTTTAACACTTTACGTTATGTTAAAGATGAGCCGGTTTCCCATGCCGGCGCCGGAGTTGATTCCAGCCTGCTGTTTGTTTTGCTCACCAGCGGTTTATTCGGATTAACGGCCTATTTATTTCTTCTGGTGAAACTTTGGCTAAATGGCGGCTTAGTTTTAAAAACCAGCTTATTGGCGGTGCTGATCCACTCTTTTTTTAATAACACCTTGTTTTACGCGCCGGTGATGTTTTGGTTGTGGACCTTGGCCGCCTGGGAAGAAAACTAGGGAATATATTCTACGGTTATAGTTTGTTCAGTTTGATTGCCGGCTTTATCAATTGCCGTGATTTTAAGTTCATTATTGCCATCAGATAAGCTGATGGCAACGCTAAAATTGCCTTGAAGATCAACAATTGCTCGGCGGTCATTAACTGTTACTTGGGTATCTTCTTCGGTCGTGCCTATAACTTGAATTTGTTTTTCTTCTTCAAAAAATCTGGCCCCATTGACCGGTTCAATTATCTCCAGGGTGGGCGCTTCCTGATCAAAATAAATTATTAAACTTTCTGATTCCAGGCTTTTATTGCCGGCCGCGTCCCAGGCGGTGGCATAAATCGTATTTTTACCCTGGCTGAGTTTAACTGATTCCAGATTAAATTCACCACTCTTGCCGGTAATTACTTCTTTTAAAAAACTGCCGTTGAGGCTGATTTTAATAATGCTGCCCGGTTCGCTTCTGCCGGAAAGACTAATGGTTTCCTGGTCAGTAGCATCAGCCAGATAATTAAAACTCGGCGGTATTGGAGCTAGGTTGTCGTCTTTTTCCACCATCAGGGTTGATGATTTTAAATCACCTAAAAAAGCGGCCAGTTTGATTAAGGCCGGAACACCAAGAAATAAAAGAAGAAGCAGGCTGACTAAGGTCGCCAAACCAAATAAAGCCGCTTGGCTTAAACTGCGGCGCTCTTCTTTTTTCTGCAGCCAGGATTTTTTGTATTTTGCCACTTGCTTTAATTTTACATATTTTATTCTAAGGTTCAACCAGCGACTGATAAGTATA
Organism: Patescibacteria group bacterium; assembly: GCA_018813815.1. Lineage (GTDB taxonomy): Bacteria > Patescibacteriota > Microgenomatia > UBA1400 > JAHJAY01 > JAHJAY01. The sequence continues at coordinate 7,760 of JAHJAY010000044.1, forward strand.
AAATTTAGAAATTCTTTGCTTAACTTTAAATTCTCTTTGATTATCAAACAGAATTGGTGTTATTTTGGCTCTGCCGGCACCCAAATAGTCAGTAATATAGTTATTGCCAATATAAACAGTGTGTTCTGCCGCTATTTTCGTTTTTTTCAAAGCTAATTCAAACAGTCGTTGGTCTGGTTTCCAGATTCCAACTTTTCCTCCAAGGATAATAAAGCGGAAATATTTTTTAAGACCCAATTTTTTTAAAATACCCAGGAGTCGTTGGTCCCAATTATCTATAATGCCAAGAATTTTTCCCTGAGCCTTAAGATTTGTTAAAAATTCATCAGTAAAACTATATTTACGCCAAAGGCGAGGGTTTCCCCAGATTTGACAGAAGATTTTATTACCGATTACCCTAGCTTCTTGTTTGGGGATTCCAGATCTACGGAGAACTTCAGTATTTCGCTCAGTCCAAATCTTTTCCATTTCGTTATTTGATAACTTAAACTTTCTTTTTTTCTTTATGACTTCTTGATATTCTCCTCGCATTCTTTCAAAGTGAAGCCGGATTTCGCTAGCGTTGAGATGAAAACCATATTCAAAAGCAATTTGGGTGTATATATCTTCCCGCGAAGGAAAAAGGGCCATTAGAGTATAGCCTGCATCAAAAAACACGCACTTTGCCTTTTTTATCACTGTTAATGTGTCTTCTTTTGACTTGGTTTTTAGTCTTTGGTGGATTTTGTTAAGTGTTGGGCTGGGAACAGTTTCTTCTTGGGTTTTTTCTTGGATAATTTTTAAAATATCACTGTTTCGATAACGACGATGACCTCGGGATAAAACCCGGATTGACTTGATTTTTCCCATTTTTTCCCAGCGCCTTAGGGTGTCGGGATGAATATTTAAAATTTTGACTGCCTGAGAAATGGTTAATAAATTTCTATTTATGCTTGACATTATTATTTTTTTATGTAAAATTATGTAAACCTAAGTAAATATTACAAAATATATGAAAACTTAGGTTTTATTATACCATAAACCGTGGATTATATAAAAGACATTAATAAAGCCAGAAGTAAATGTAATCGGATTATTGGTTTACAAAAGCTTTCGGTCTCTGGTTTAAAAATACCCAGCCCCATTAAAATTATTGAGCCGCTTTCTTTTGAACATTACCGCAACTCAAAAAAGTTTAGCAAGGAATTAAAAGCAGCTATTACAGCTGCTTTTTTAAAAATCCGGGCTAAGAATCCCCACCGAGGAGTTTATGCTGGCCGAGCCTATTTTGTTCCTGGAATTAAACATCCACCCGGTCCACGTTCTTCATCAGTAAAGAGTGGGGAAATAATTCTTAAAGAGGTTAAAAAGCTTTTTGAGTTTGCGATTAAAAATAAGTTTGACCAAAAAGGCTCAGAAATCGGTGTTATTCTTTACCCCTTTATTAATCCTAAAATTCCGTTTGGCGGTGGCTGTATAACTCCTTCTTTGAAAAATAAAAATCTGGCTGTAATTGAAGCCATTTTTGGCGTTGATGAAGGCGTACAAAGCTTTCCGCATGATACTTATATTGTTGATTTTCATAAAAAACTCATTATTAGCAGAAAAGTTGAGATCAAAAGTCGTTGTCTGCAAGTTTCCTCCGAACTTGAATACCAAACCATGGCTGTGCCCAAGCAATTGCAGGCGACTCAGGTATTGAGGGATGAACAAATTTTTAAAATTACGGCCGATTTCAGGCGATTTACCAATAAATACGGCCTTCATCGTCTTGAGTTTGCTGTTCAGCCAGAAGGGATTTACTTTCGGGAGTGTGTCATTTTTAAACCGGTTAAGGTTGAAGAAAAAGGGCTAAAAATTAAAGCCAGTGTTTTGAGGATTAGCAAGCCTGAAGATATTAAAAAAATAAAACAGAATAATCGGGTTATTTTTATTGATCCGCAAATTATCAGGAAAAGGAACATGGATCTTTTAACCTCATTGGCCTTTAACATTGTTCGCAAAAAGATCATCCTTTATCCAGGTAGTGCCAGCACGGCTCATGCGGCGACTATTTTGAGAGAAAGGGGACATATTCTTGTTTTTGTAGGAAAAGAAATCTTTAAAAGTGGTCAAAAAGTTGATATTGGTCTTAAGCGTGGCCAATTAGCAGTGCTGAAGAAATATGATTCTTAAACAAGAAAAGAATTTTCGGGTGGGACCGCAGATCGTTGGCGGAAAAGGCTGGCATTTATTAAATCTTTTTCAGAAGGGTTTTAATATTCCCCGTTGTTTTTTTGTAACCACCGAAGCTTTTGATTATTTTGCCGAAGAGAATTCTTTGATTGGGCTATTAAATAACCTTTCTTTAGACAAATCTTCTCAAATTAGAAAAAAAATTTTGGCTGGAAGAATGTCGCCGTTTTTGGTTCGCCGAATAGAAGAAGAATTTCTTAATTATAAATTTAAGACAGTGGCAGTGCGATCTTCAATTAACATTGAAGATGGAGCCAGGTTTTCTTTTGCCGGACAATTTGAGTCTTTTCTTAGCATTGAGTTAGGAGGTTTGTATATGGCAATTAAAAAGTGCTGGGCAGCAACTTTCTCCCAAAGAGCATTGTTTTATACACTTAGTAATAACTTGGCGCTTCAGTTTTTAAGACCAGCGGCTATTATTCAAAAAATGGTTCAGGCAAGTAAGAGCGGCGTTATTTTTACTCAAAACCCTGATTCCAGAAGAAAAGAGGAACTTTTGATTGAGGCAGTGGAGGGAAATGCCGATAAACTAGTTGACGGTTTTATTTCTCCTGAAAAAGTGATAGTTAGTAAACTTAACTTAAAACCTCTTCAGCCGCCTGATTTGTCGGCTAAAAAACTTCTCAGCTCAAAGGAAATTCAAGACCTATCAGAAATCGCTTTGAAAATCGAAAGGCTTTATGGTTGTCCTCAAGATATCGAATGGGCGATTGCCGCTAAGAAAATTTATATTTTACAAGCTCGGCCATTAACTGGTTTGAAAGAAGTAGAAAATTCTTTTTTGGAATATATTGAGCCTAGACAGGACCCCTTTGTATTCTGTTAAAATGTAAAGGAAATGGCAGTGTTGACTAAAAGTGAAATATTAAAAAGGGTAAAAGCCGGCGAGATTATTATTGAGCCATTTGAAGAAAAGGCTATTGGCCCGGCAAGTATTGATTTGCATTTAGGCAACGAGTTTCGCATTTTCAAGGCGATCAAAGACGTTTACCATGTTGATAAAAAAGCCGACTATAGGGAAATAACCAAACTGGTAACCATTGACAAATTTTTTCTTTTGATGCCCGGACAGACCGCCCATGGCATAACTGTAGAAAAAATTAGCCTGCCTGATGATATTTGTGCTTGGATTGAGGGGCGAAGCTCTCTTGGCAGGTTGGGATTAATGGTTCATATTACTGCCGGCTTTGTTCATCCGGGAACCTGCGGCAAACAAGTTTTGGAATTTAACAATGCTGGCCCAGTGCCGTTGGCGATTTATCCGGGAATTTCCATATGTCAATTGATTTTTTTGAAGACTTTGGGGAAAGCTAAATATCGGGGACGTTTTACTAATCAAGAAACACCTTAAAGCTAATCTTTAGTCATTTCACTGAAAACAAAAATTTCCATTTTGAGCTGAGGGTGGGAGTCGAACCCACTACCTGCGGTTTACGATACCGCTGCTCTACCAATTGAGCTACCTCAGCTTAGACTTATTTTACCTTTTTGCTCAATAAGCCGCCAGAGGATGTTATACTGGTAATGTGAAAAAGAAAACTATTGAGTTCAAGCCCAAGCCGCCGTTTAATTTTGATGCCAGCATGCACAAACCGGCTCATTTTGCTTCAGCTGACAGTCAATGGCGGCCAGACATTCGCTGGCAAACAATGTTATGGCGCCAGAAAAAATTAGGCTTAAAATTTGTCAACCGGGGAACGGTAAATAAGCCTAAGGTAAAGCTAATGGTTTGGTCTAAGAGCGGGCTCACGGATGAGTTTTTAGACTCTTTAATTAGCGAAATTAGATATCGCTATAGTTTTGATCTAGACTTGACTGAGTTTAATCAAAAGTTCAACCACGATCCTCAGCTGGGCCCAATTATTAAAAAATGGCGCGGTATGCGGCCTTTGAACTATAGTTCTCTTTATGAATATTTAATCATTGGTATTGTTTTGCAAAACTGTACGGTTGCGCGTTCAGTCAAAATGATGCAGGTTCTTTTTGAGCGGTATGGCACATTGCTTAAATATGATGGTAAAAAACTTTATTGTTTCTGGCAGCCGAAAAGCATGAATAAAGTCCAAGAGCAGGAATTGCGTGCTTTAAAACTGGGTTATCGGGCCAAATCAATTAAAAGGGTCAGCCAGGCTTTTGCTGAAGAATTAATTGATGAGTTTAAACTGCGTCAGCACAATCAGGAAACGCAGATGAAGGAGCTGTTAAAGCTTTACGGCATTGGTCCGGCCACGGTTTGGTACATTCTTTTTGATGTTTTTCATCATTGGGACTTTTTCAATCATATTTCTCCCTGGGAGCAAAAGATTTATTCAAAGCTATTTTTCAATCAAAGCCCGGAAAAACCAGCGCCGGTTAAAAAATTACTCAAACACTTTGCCAAGTATGGCCAATACCAACAGTTAGCGGTTCATTATATCTGGGAAGATCTTTGGTGGAAGCGCAAAAACAAACATATTCCCTGGTTGGAGAAGTTAATTAGGTTATGAAGTTGAAAATAAACAAAATCCAAGCAAAATCAGTTTTAACTCCTTCAAAACTCCCCGGAGCAGACTGGGTGGTTAATTCTTATGTGGGTTGTAGTTTCGGCTGCAAATATTGCTATGCTGCCTTTATTGGTCGCTGGAAACATCCGGGTAAAGAATGGGGCAGTTTTGTGGATGTTAAGATCAATGCCCCAGAGATTTTAAAGAAAGAGCTTTTGAAGCTTGAGAGGAAACACGGCTCTAAAAACTTTGGGTCAATCCTTTTCAGTTCAGTGACTGATCCTTATCTTGGAATTGAGGCAAAATACCAGATTACCAGAAAATGTTTAGAAGTGCTTTTTGGGTTTGGTTACCAAGGCGAAATTTCCATTTTGACCAAATCACCCTTAGCTACCCGGGACATTGATTTGTTTAAGAAATTAAATATTAGTGTTGGTTTTACGGTTACCACTCTTGAAGACAAAGTGGTTAGGTTTTTAGAAGGCAATGCTCCGCCGGCTTCAGCCAGAATAAAAGCTTTAAAACAACTTTATGAGGCCGGTATTTTTACTTATGCCTTTATTGGCCCCTTATTGCCCCATTTTACGGTTCAAAAAGAAAAACTGGAGCAACTCTTTACTAAATTGGAAAGCATTGGGATTAAAGAAGTCTGGTTGGAGCACATCCACTTTACCCCAATTGTTAAAGGGAGACTTTTTAAATATCTTGAAAAACAAGCGCCCGGTTTAATCCCTGAATTTAAAAAGGCTGATACCCAAGAATATAGAAACCAGTTAGAAAAAATCATTAAATCAGCCTTGATGGGTAAAAACTTAAAATTGGGACTAAATGAAGTTATTTATCACCGAAAAGTCAAACAATTAAATAAATAAAATGAACACCAGCAAAAAGAATTGATACCGCGGTGAGTCAAATTAACAAAATCGTCGATAAATGGTTGCCATACAAATCATATGGCTGTTTGGCTTTGTGGAAAAGTATCGAAGAATAAATTAGAATCTTTATGTGATAAAGTAGATTTATGGTTCAAGATCGCTATACTGCCGTTTGGGTGTCTCACAGCTCGATCAGTGATTGGCTTAATTGCCCCCGGGCTTATTATTTAAAAAATGTTTATCGTGACCCTAAGACCGGCCACAAGATTAAATTAATCAGCCCGCCCCTGGCTTTGGGTCAGGTTGTTCATCAGGTTTTAGAATCACTCTCAGTTTTACCGGTGGCTAAACGTTTTGACGAACCGTTATTGGTTAAATTTGATCAGTTTTGGCAAAAAGTCAGCGCTAAAAAAGGCGGCTTTGTTAATGCTGAAACAGAGGATAAATATAAAGAACGGGGCAAGGCAATCTTGCGTCGAGCGACCAGTCATCCGGGACCGTTAGCCAGAAAAGCAATCAAGATTAGCTCAGAATTACCATATTTTTGGCTTTCAGAAGAAGACAACATTATTCTTTGCGGTAAGATTGACTGGTTGGAGTATTTGCCTGAAACCGACGAAGTCCATATCATTGATTTTAAGACCAGCCAAACTAAAGAAGACCGCCAATCGCTTCAGCTGCCGATTTATTACCTCCTAACTCAGCATTGCCAAAAGCGCCAGGTTAAAAAAGCCAGCTATTGGTATTTAGCTTTGGATGATGAATTAACGGAAAAAAAACTGCCTGATTTGACTAAGGCCAAAGTTAAAGTACTTAAAATTGCCAAACAAATCAAGCTTGCCCGCCAACTGAACAGATTTAAATGCCCCCATAAAAACGGCTGTTATGCTTGCCGGCCAATGGAAGCAATTATCCGCGGCGAAGCAGAATTGGTAGGTCATGACAGCTACAACAATGATATTTATATTCTTGACCGGGCAACTTCAGAAAACAAACAGCAAAGCGAGATTCTTTGAGCGGGATAGGGGAGTCGAACCCCTCTTTCTACCTTGGGAAGGTAGCGTTGAGCCACTCAACTAATCCCGCAGTTAAGCGTTTTTAGTATAAGGTTTTAATCAGTTTTAAACAAGCCTTATGGGATTAAGAGCGTCTGTCCGATTTCAATGTAATTGGGATTAGCCAGGCCATTAGCTTCAGCAATTTCTGTCCAGCGAAAACCATCACCATAAGCTTCAACTGCCAACTGCCAAAGATTATCTCCGGCTTGAACACTGTATTCGTATCCACTGGTTGGTTGGGGTTTAACAGTGATTTGTTTGACTTGAGCCTGGGGAATGGTTAGCTCCTGGCCAATTAAAAGAATATTGGCGTCAGCTAGATTGTTAGTTTCAGCAATGTCAACCCAGTTATAGCCGCTGTCATAATATTTTTCGGCAATTTCCCAAAGATGTTCACCTTTAGCTACTGTGTGTTTGGATGGTAACCCGTCTGGGGTGGTGCCCTCTTCCTTCATCACCATTTCTCCGAATTCAGAAACTTCGCCTTCAACTACAACTTGTTCTTCGGTTTTGGCAAAATAGTTAAAGATCAAAATTCCGACAACCACAACCACTAAAGCGCCAAGAATCATGCTCAAGGTGGACTCATTAAGTCGAGCTTTTTTAAAGATGCTTTTAAAGAATTTTTCCAACGGTATTACCTCCTTATCCGGGCAGAGATAAAATCCACATAGTGGAATTGGGCAGAAGTTTTATAAATTATATTACACTAAGACTTATCTGTTCGTCTAGAGGCTATTTTAAGCGGGCCCGACCGGATTCGAACCGGCGATCTCTTCCTTGACAGGGAAGCGTGTTAGGCCAGGCTACACCACGGACCCATATTTAACACTATTTGATGTTAACAGAAGTATGATAGGATTTCAATTAGAGATGAAAACCAATAAAAACATGACAAATCAGGAGCTGGTTCAGCTATTTGAAGCGCTGGCGGCCGCTTTAAAAATAAAAAAGGCCGATCTTTTCCGGACTTTGGCTTATGAAAGAGCGGCTGCCAGCATAATTCATTCCGAAGTGGAAATAAAAGAACTATGGCAACAAGGCAAACTGACTACTTTACCCGCGATTGGAGCAGGTATAGCTCAACATTTAGATGAATTGTTTCGCACTGGAAAGGTAAAACATTTTAAGGAAATTTTTAGCGGCTTACCTGAGGCAATGTTTGTTTTATTAGCGATCCCCGGCATTGGCCCCAAAACAGCTTATAAACTCTGTCAGCTGTTAGGGATCAGAAAGAGTCACAATGCGGTTAAGAAACTAGCTAAAGCGGCCCAGGATCAGGAAATTCGCCGGCTTGAGGGTTTTGGCAAAGAGTCAGAACAGGATATTTTAAGAGGCATAAAAGAACTAAACCGGTTGAATACCGGCCGGATGCTATTGCCAAAAGCTTTAATAATCAGCCAGGAGCTTGTTGATTATCTGCAAAAGGATAAAAATACTTTAAAGGTTGAATCTCTGGGCAGTCTGAGGCGGCGCTGTGCCACTATCGGCGATCTTGATCTGGGAGTTGCCAGTAAAAATCCAGCCAAAACCATTGCTTGGCTGGTGAAATATAAGAAAATCAAGCAGGTCTTAGCTCAAGGAAGCAAAAAAGCCTCAGTGATTCTTTTTTCCGGTCATCAGGTTGATGTGCGGGCGCAGTCGCCGGCCTCTTTTGGCGCTTTGCTGCAATATTTTACCGGTTCAAAACTTCATAATATTAATTTGCGCCTTTTAGCCAAGGAAAAAGGCTTAAGCCTGTCGGAGTATGGGATAAAAATGGTTCAGGATTTAGAGGGTAAGGTTCAGAGATTTTCAAACGAACAGAGATTTTATAATTTTTTGGGCTTGGAGTGGATTCCGCCGGTTTTAAGGGAAAATCAGGGAGAAATCCAGGCAGCCGCAAAACAGCAATTACCTCAGTTGGTCAATCTTGGGGATATCAAGGGAGATTTGCATCTTCACTCAGATTTTAATACTGAAACCAGCCACGACTTGGGGCAGAGCAGTTTTAAAGCAATAATTGAACAGGCAATTAGCTTAAATTATCAATATATTGCCTTTAGTGACCATAGTCCCAGCGTTTCACGGCATTCTTCACAAGAGGTGGTTGAGATGATAAAAAAAAGAAAAGATTATTTTGAACAAAAAATATCCTCAAATGAAAAATTATTAAAAAAGCGAAAACTAAAAGTGCTCGTTTCTTTGGAAATTGACATTTTATCAGACGGAAAATTGGCAATTCCGGAAAAAGCTTTTGCTTGGCTTGATTTTGCCATAGTTTCTGTTCACTCCAGTTTTCGTTTGTCCCGGACAGCCATGACTAAGCGGGTAATTAAAGCCTTGACCAGCCATCCTAAAATTAAGATTTTAGGCCACCCAACCGGTAGAATCCTGAATCAAAGACAGGGCTATCAGCTGGATTGGCCCGAGATTTTTGACTGCTGTCTTAAAGAAAAGAAATTTTTGGAAATTAATGCTTTTCCTGATCGTTTAGACCTGCCTGAAGGTTTAATTAAGCAGGCAATTAGCCGGGGAGTTGGTTTAAGCATTAATACGGATAGCCATGATGTCAAAAACTTGAGCAATATGATTTATGGAGTTTATACCGCCCAACGGGGCTGGGCAGAGCCAAAAGACATTATTAATACCTTGCCATGGGAGCAATTAAAGCCTATACTGGGAATTAAATAAGAAAGTTTTAATAAGGAGGGCAATATGGGAGGTTTTTTACTTATTTTAGCAGTGGCAGTGGTTGTGTATTTGATGACCACTTATAACAAGTTTCAGACCACAAAGACCCGCATTCAGGCATCAGTTCAGGAAATCGGCAACCAGCTTAAACGGCAGGCGGATTTAATTCCTAATCTGGTAGCCTCAGTTAAAGGCTATATGAAGCATGAACAAACCGCCTTGGATAAAATTACTGAGGCGAGAAAATCAGCTTTAGCGGCACTTAAAAACCAGGATTTGCAAAAAATGGTTGATGCCAGCGCTGATATGCAATCGGCCTTAGGCGGAATTCAGCTGGTTTTTGAAAGCACGCCGGAGCTTAAAGCAGAAAAGCCGACAGTGAAACTTATGGATGAGGTTAGAGATACGGCAGATAAGCTGATGTATTCGCGCCGGACGCTAATTGATTTAACGGCTGACTACAATGTTATGGTGGTAACCTTACCCAGCAGCTTAGTAGCCAATTTGTTTAAATTTACTCAGCAGCCGGGTTTAAAAACTCCGGAAACCGGGGCACACCTTGAAGTTAGCGCTAAAGAGACTACAAGTCCTAAAGTAGAGTTATAAAAGCGAGCGGAAGACTCTCCGGTGAGTGGCTGGAGCGAGTACCGAGCAAGAGATGTTAAATATTTACGAACAAGTTGACCGTAATAAGCAAAAAAGCGCCCTAGTTATGGTTTTTTTTGTGGTTTTTATTGTGGTTTTCGCCTGGTTGTTAGGTGAAGCCGGCGGCTATGGAGTCAGCTGGGTGGGAATGGCCTTAGTTATTTCCGGCTTGATGAGTTTTTTTTCTTATTATTTTTCCGACCGGATTATTTTAACTATTTCCGGTGCCCGGCCGGCTTCAAGGCAAAAAGATTTCCTGTTTTATACGGTAACCGAAAATCTTTGTTTAGCCGCCCAACTACCTAAGCCTAAACTTTATGTAATTGACGATACGGCCACCAACGCTTTTGCGACCGGACGGGATCCGGAACATGCGGTTGTTTGCGCGACTACCGGTTTATTAGCCAAGCTGGACCGGACCGAGCTTGAAGGGGTAATTGCCCATGAATTATCTCATGTTGGCAATTATGACATGCGTTTAATGTCAATTGTAACCGTTTTGGTGGGTTTAGTTACTTTATTGGCTGATTGGTTTTTGCGCGGTCTCCGCTTTGGCGGCGGCCGGCGGCGCGATAATCGCGATAGCGGTCAGGTTCAGGCGCTTTTATTTGTAGTTGGTTTAGTTTTAGCCATTTTATCACCCTTAATTGCCAACCTGATTAAATTAACCATTTCCCGGCGCCGGGAATTTTTAGCTGATGCCTCAGCCGTGAAGCTTACCCGCTTTCCTTTGGGTTTGGCCCGGGCTTTGGAAAAAATCAGCCAAGATAAAGAACCTCTAGAGGCGGCTAATAAAGCTACAGCTCATTTATATATTGCCAATCCTTTAAAAAATACTCATGCCGGCATCGGCTGGTTTGCCGGTTTATTTAATACCCATCCGCCGATCAGCGAACGGATAGCTGTTTTGAAAAAGATGACCTGAATTGGCACTCCTATTGACAGAGTGCCAGGTTCAAGTTATACTTAAAGCATGGATCGACCTAAAGTAGAGGAAAACATCCTCAAAAAATACACCTTGGATTTGACTGAGAGGGCCGGCCAAGGCAAGCTTGATCCGGTTATTGGCCGGAATGACGAGATCCGGCGCTTAATGCAGGTTTTAGCTCGCCGGACCAAAAACAATCCGGTGTTAATCGGCGACCCCGGAGTAGGAAAAACCGCCATTGTTGAAGGCTTGGCTCAACGGATTAACAGCGGCGACGTACCGGATACTTTAAAAAACAAACAGGTTTTGGTTTTAGATTTAGCTTCATTATTGGCCGGGAGTAAATTTCGGGGTGAATTTGAAGAACGGCTTAAGCTATTGCTTAAACAAGTTAAGCAGGGCGAGGGACAATATATTCTTTTTATTGATGAACTTCATACTTTGGTTGGCGCCGGAGCGGCTGAGGGTGCAGTTGATGCTTCTAATATGTTTAAACCGGCTTTGGCTCGGGGAGAATTGCGGGCAATTGGCGCCACGACCATTAATGAATACCGCCAATATATTGAAAAAGACGCGGCTTTAGAGAGGCGTTTTCAGCCGGTGTATGTCAGTGAGCCCTCAGTTGAAGATACGATTGCCATTTTGCGCGGCCTTAAAGAACGTTATGAACTTCATCATGGGGTGCGGATTCAGGATGATGCTTTGGTGGGTGCGGCCAACTTATCGCAACGCTATATCCGCGACCGTTTTTTACCTGACAAAGCGATTGACTTAATTGACGAAGCCGCTTCAGCCTTAAAAATTGAAACCGAATCAATGCCAATTGAATTGGATGAACTGGAACGCAAAACAACTCAACTGGAAATTGAACAGCAGGCATTGAAAAAAGAACGTTCTGAAACAGCCAAAAAGCGCTTAAAAAAACTGGAAACCGAAATTCTGGGCAAAAAAAAGACTTTAAACCAACTACGCCAAGTGTGGCAGGAACAGCGGCAAATGGTGCAGAAAATGCGCAGTGCCAAAAGGAAAATTGATGAAGAGCGCTTAAAGCTGGAAAAAGCGGAGCGGGAAGTTGACTTGCAAAAAGCCGCGGAAATCAAGTATGGCCAACTGCCCAAGCTAGAACAGGAATTAGCCGGTTTAACTAAAGAATGGTTAGCGATTCCTGAAGCTAAACGGGTTTTAAAAGAAGAAGTAACTGAAGAAGATATAGCTGATGTTGTTGCCCGTTGGACCGGTATTCCTGTTACCCGCCTGCTTAAATCTGAGTCGCAAAAATTAGCCCATTTGGAAAAAGAAATCCATCAGCGCTTGATTGATCAGGAAGAAGCAGTTAAAGAGGTGGCTAACGCGATTCGCCGCTCCCGCAGTGGCGTAGCTGAGGAAAACCGGCCGATTGGTTCTTTTATTTTTACTGGCCCGACCGGAGTGGGTAAAACTGAATTAGCCCGGTCTTTAGCTCAAGTTTTATTTAATGATGAAAATGCCATGATCCGTTTGGATATGAGTGAATACCAGGAACGCCATGCGGTTGCCCGCTTGATTGGCGCGCCGCCCGGATATATTGGTTATGATGAGGGCGGTCAATTAACTGAAGCAGTCAGGCGCCAGCCTTACAGCGTGATTCTTTTAGATGAAATTGAAAAAGCCCATGCTGATGTTTTTAATCTTTTGCTTCAAGTTTTAGATGATGGCCGTTTAACCGACGGCCGGGGACGGACAGTGGATTTTCGCAACACGATTATTATCATGACCTCTAATTTAGGCAGTGGTCAAACGGATAAAAACATGATCATGGAGCAGATTAAACAAACTTTCCGGCCGGAATTTATCAACCGGCTGGATCAGATTGTTTTGTTTAATCCTTTGAGCCAAGAAGACATTAGTCAGATTGTTGAGCTTCAGTTAAAACGCCTTAGTCAGCGATTGCAAAAACAGGAGATTAGTTTGAAGATTGATCCGTTGGTTAAAACTCATTTAAGTAAGGCCGGCTTTGATCCGCTTTATGGTGCCCGGCCGCTTAAGCGGGTAATCCAAAACCAGATTTTAGATGAATTGGCTTTACAGTTGATTGAGGGCAGGATTAAAGCCGGTGATCAAGTTGAGGTGAGTTTGAAAGCCGGTAAGATTGTTGTGTTTTAATGCTTGGGGTTTTACAATAGCCTTATGGCGGAAAAAACCCAACTGACCAAAAAACAGGTGCTTCATATTGCTAAACTGGCTAATCTTCAATTAACTTCTCAAGAAGTCGTCAAGTTTCAAAAACAGCTGGCTGATGTTTTGGATTATATGGAAGTTTTAAATGAGTTGGATACAGCCAAAGTTAAACCAACCAGTCAGGTAACTGGGTTGGAAAATGTTTTTCGGCAGGATAAAGTGGAGAAAAGTCTGAGTCAGAAAGAAGCGCTTTCCGGCGCTAAAGCCAAACAAGAGGCCTATTTTAAAACGAAAGCAATATTTGAATGAAATTAAACGAGCTTACGATTGTTGCCGCGCTTGAAGGTTTAAAAAAACGCCGATTTTCGGCAGTTGAGTTAACCCAGGCTTGTTTAGATCAAATCAAGCGTGTTGATCCGAAAGTTAAAGCCTTTATTACTGTTTGTGAAGCAGAAGCTTTAGCGGCCGCTAAAAAAGCCGATTTGGAACTTAAACAAAGCTCAACCAAACCGCTTTTAGGTATACCGGTTGCCATAAAAGACAACTTTTGTACCAGGGGGGTTAAAACAACTGCTTCAAGTAAAGTGCTGGAAAACTATATTCCGGTTTATGATGCTACAGTGGTTGCTAAATTAAAACAGGCAGGTGTTGTTATTTTAGGTAAAACCAACATGGATGCCTGGGCGCATGGTTCATCAACTGAAACTTCAGATTTTTTTACTACTTTAAATCCCTGGGATATAAAACGTTTGCCCGGTGGTTCTTCCGGCGGCTCAGCCGCTGCGGTTGTCGCAGACCAGACAATTTTTGCTATTGGCAGTGAAACAGCCGGTTCTATCCGCCAACCGGCCGCTTGGTGTGGCGTGGTGGGTTTAAAGCCTACTTATGGCCGGGTAAGCCGTTATGGTGTGATTGCTATGGCTTCGTCCACTGATTCTCCGGGGCCGATTTGCAAAACCGCAACTGACGCGGCTTTGGTTTTACAGGTGTTGGCCGGCCAGGATCCGCTTGATGCCACCACTTCTCCTAATCAGGTTTCTGATTATTCCAAGCTTAATTTGCCAAAAAAACTAAAAATTGGCATACCAAAGGAATATTTTTTAAGCGGGATGTCCAAAGCAGTGGTAACAGTTGTTAAACAAGCCATTGAAAGCTTGAAAAAAGCCGGCGCTGAGATCAAAATAGTCAGCCTGTTGGATCCCAAATATTCAGTGGCGGTTTATACCATTATTCAGCGCTCTGAAGTTTCCTCCAATTTGGCCCGCTATGATGGTATCCGTTATGGCAATAGCCGGCAATCTTTTGGCAATGAAGCAAAAAATCGGATGATGCTTGGTGTTTATACATTATCAAGCGGCTATTATGATCAATATTATAATAAGGCGCAAAAAGTACGAACTTTAATTTGTCAGGATTTTGACCGGGTTTTTAAACAGGTTGATTTATTGCTTGCGCCGACTTCGCCAACACCAGCTTTATTGTTGGGAGCTTCAGCAAAAAGTCCGATGTTTGGCGAACTTCAGGATATTTTAGTTGAAGCCAGCAGTATGGCCGGTTTGCCGGGAATTAATCTGCCTTGCGGTTTTTCTAAAACCGGTTTGCCGATTGGTATGCAGTTAATTGGCCCGCAGTTTAGTGAGGCGTTATTATTACAGGTTGGCCATCAATATCAACAGTTAACCGATTGGCACCAGCGCAAGCCCAAAATAGTAATCAGTAATTAGTAAACAGTAATCAGTAATAAAATGAAGCAAAAAGCAAAATTAAAATTAACACCAATTATTGGCCTGGAAGTTCATGTGGGTTTGGCCACCAAGTCCAAAATGCATTGTGCTTGCTCGGCCAATCATTTTCAGGTTAAGCCTAATACTCACACTTGTCCGGTTTGTTTGGGTTTGCCCGGCGCTTTGCCGGTTCCTAACCAGAAAGCCGTTGAATGGACGATTTTGCTTGGTCAAGCCTTAAATTGCCGAATTACCGAATTATCCAAGTTTGACCGGAAAAACTATTTTTATCCTGATTTACCCAAGGGTTATCAGATTTCCCAATATGATTTACCTTTTGCAAGCCAAGGCGAACTTATCATTACGCCTGCCGGGAAAATTATTCATATTAACCGGGTTCACCTGGAAGAAGATACAGCCAAATTAATTCACCGCGATGGCGCCAGCCTGGTTGATTTTAACCGTTCAGGCGTGCCTTTAATTGAGATTGTAAGCGAGCCGGAGATTAATTCGGCTGATGAGGCAGTGGTTTATTTAAAAACACTTCAACAAATTATCCGCTATTTGGGAATTTCTGATGCGGATATGGAAAAAGGCTCCATGCGCTTGGAGCCGAATATAAGCTTAGGGAGTATGGGTTGGACAGTAGGAGATAGTTTGCCGGATTATAAGGTTGAAATTAAAAACATCAACTCTTTTAAATTTGCCCATAAAGCAATTAATTGTGAAATTGAACGGCAAAAAATTTTACTAGAAAGAGGGGAGAGGCCCAAGCAGGAAACCCGAGGTTTTGATGAAAAAACCGGTCAGACTTATGTTCAACGAAATAAGGAAGCCGCCTCAGACTACCGTTATTTTCCTGAACCGGATATCCCGCCAATTAACATCTCCGCATCTCCACATCTCCACATCTCCAAAATACTACCTGAGCTGCCGGAGGAAAAACAGGCCCGTTTTGTCAAGCAATATCAATTATCAGATGACAATGTTCAAATTTTAACCCAAACCAGGGAATTGGCTGATTATTTTGAAGCTGCAGTTAAACTTGGTAAAAAGCATCAGCTTTCAGCCCAAAAACTAGCCAACCACCTGATTAATAAAAAACCCAAGATTAAAAAAGTTTCGCCTGAAGAATTGGTTAAACAATTGCTTAGTCAGCAAACGACTCAAGTGAGTGATGATCAACAAATCAGCGCTTGGATTGAGCAGGAAATTAAAGCCAATCCTAAAG
>JAHJAY010000045.1 GCA_018813815.1 Patescibacteria group bacterium
ATATTCATAGTCATTAGTATCTCTGATTACCCACCAATAAAAGACACCAACGATTGCAATTACTAGTAAGATAATTGAAACAATGCCGATTGTTTTTTTATTCATGTCAGATTGTATTTAATTTCGCCTAACCAGCATTTACACAAAGCCTAGTTCGGATAAATTCTAGTTATTATTTCCCCCCCAGCTTATCATGTTAAACAGAAAACCAAAAGAGAAAAAAGCCTGTTCTTGCGTTTTTAAAACCTCTCTGTTAAAATAAGCCAATCAGTTAATTACTAAATTAAGATTACTCATTCCTGGTAGTGAGGAATGAGTTTTTGTGATTAAGGGGAAAATGCCAACTTTAAATCAGCTTGTTCGTAAAGGCAGAAATCGTCGGCCAAAAAAGATTAAAGCAACGGCTTTACGCCGTTCTTTTAATTCCAAAAATCGACGCATGATTAAAACCATTAACCCGCAAAAACGCGGCGTTTGTGTTGTGGTTAAAACCATGACGCCCAAAAAACCCAACTCTGCTCTGCGTAAAGTTGCCCGGGTGCGTTTATCCAATAAACAAGAAGTAACTGCCTATATTCCCGGTGTGGGGCATGAATTAGCCGAGCACTCTATTGTTTTGGTTCGAGCCGGCCGAGTTAAAGATTTACCCGGAGTGAAATATCACATTATTCGAGGCAAGTATGATACTACCGGCGTGGCTAATCGTAAAAAAGGCCGTTCTAAATATGGTACTAAAATTACCGGCGCTACCTCAGCGGCGGCTGCGGCTGCGGCTGCCGGTCAAGCGGCTACGGCTACTACCGAGCCAGCCGGAAAGGTTTAATTATTCATGCCAAGATCAAAAAAAGTTAAATCCATCAAAACCAAGGCTGACCCGCTTTATCAAAATTTGCTACTTACCAAGTTAATCAACAAATCAATGAAAGACGGTAAAAAAACTATTGCCAGAAAACAGGTTTACCTGGCTTTTGAACAGATTAAAAACAAGTTTAAAAAAGATCCGATTGAGATATTTTATCAGGCATTAGAAAATGCTCGGCCGCGAATGGAAGTTCGTTCCCGTCGGGTTGGTGGCGCTACTTATCAAGTACCCTATCCGGTTAGTGGTGGCCGCCGAGATTCTCTGGCTATAAAATGGCTGATTGCCGCGGCTCGTTCCCGGCCCAATCGGGAATATCACAGTTTTGCAGAAAAATTAGCCGTAGAATTAATAGAATCGGCTCAGGGCCAGGGTTTGGCGGTTGAGAAAAAAGCCAATATTCATCGCATGGCTGAAGCTAACAAGGCCTTTGCTCATTTTAGGTGGTAAAAAAATGTCTGATCAAAACAAAATCGACGAAACCCAAACCATTCCCTTAGATAAGGTACGCAATATTGGTATTATTGCTCACATTGATGCCGGCAAAACCACTACCACCGAAAGAATTCTGTTTTACACCGGAAAAACTTATAAAATTGGCGACATTGATGCCGGCACTACTCAAATGGATTGGATGGAGCAGGAAAAAGAACGGGGTATTACCATTATGTCAGCTGCTACCACGACTTTTTGGCGCGGCCACCGCATTAATATTATTGATACTCCGGGCCATGTTGATTTTACCGCTGAAGTTGAACGCTCTCTCCGGGTGTTAGACGGCGGTATTACAGTTTTAGATGCTGAAGAAGGAGTTCAATCCCAGTCAGAAACCGTTTGGCGCCAAGCGGATAAATACTCAGTGCCCCGTTTGTGTTTTATTAACAAAATGGATAAGATCGGGGCCGATTTTATGGCGACCGTTAAAGATATTCAAGAAAAATTTGGCGTAAAAACTGCGCTTATGAGTTTGCCGATTGGAGCCGAATCAAGCTTTAAAGGCATAGTTTTAGTTTTAGAAGAAAAAGCTTTGATTTGGCAAGGTGATGAAACCGGCGCCAAGTATGATGAGGTACCAATACCTGAAGCAATGAAGGCCGAGGTAAAAACAATCCGAAGCCAGCTAGTTGGACAGATTGCGGAAACTGATGAAAAATTAACTGAGAAATATCTTAACTCTCAAGAAATCAGTTTGGCTGAATTAAAAAAAGCCCTGCGCTCGGCCACAATTAACTATAAGTTGGTGCCGGTTTATGCTGGTTCTTCACTGCGCAACAAAGGAGTTCAGCCGCTTTTAGACGGAGTGGTTGATTATTTGCCTTCGCCAATTGACATTCCTCCTGTTGCTGGATATAATTCTGAGACTGAAGGTCAGGAAACGCGGCCTCCAGAAAAGAGTGCCCCGTTTTCCGGATTAGCCTTCAAAGTACAAACCGACCCTCATGTGGGAAGGTTGGTTTATGTGCGAGTTTATTCTGGCACTTTGAAATCTGGCAGCTACTGTTTGAATTCTACGCGGAACAAGCAGGAACGAGTTGGTCGTTTGTTGTTAATGCATGCTAATAAGCGGGAAGAAATTCGTGAATCTTTTGCCGGAGAAATCGTCGCTGTTGTTGGTTTGAAAAACACTACTACCGGCGATACTCTATGCGAGCCAAAGAACAAGATTATTTTTGAAGGGATTAGTTTTACCGAACCGGTTATTGCTTTGGCAATTGAACCAAAAACTAAAGCCGATCAAGAAAAATTAGGTTATGCTTTGGGTCGATTAACTGAAGAGGATCCGACTTTTAAGCTCAAAGTTAATCATGAGACCGGACAAACAATAATTTCCGGCATGGGTGAGCTTCATTTGGAAATTATTGTTGATCGTTTGAAAAGAGAATTTCGGGTGGAAGCCGATACCGGTCAACCACAAGTAGCTTATAAAGAAACGATTAAAACCATTGCTAAAGCTGAAGGTAAATATATCCGGCAAACCGGTGGCCGCGGTCAATATGGCCACTGTTTTTTGCGGGTGGAGCCTAAAGAACGAGGCGAGGGTTTTGAGTTTAAGTCAGAAATTGTCGGCGCCTCAATTCCTAGAGAATATATTCCGGCAGTTGAAAAAGGGGTTAAAGAAGCGATGGATAATGGGGTTATTGCCGGTTATCAATTAGTTGACATGCAGGTGGCTCTTTATGATGGCAGTTATCATGAAGTTGATTCTTCAGAGATTGCTTTTAAAATTGCCGGTTCAATTGCTTTACAAGCCGCGGTTAAGCAAGCCGACCCGATTCTTTTGGAACCGATCATGAAAATTGAGGTTACCGCCCCTGAAGAATTTATGGGTGATATTATTGGTGATCTATCTTCTAAGCGGGCGCAAATTTTAGGCAGCAAGAATCGCAATCGGACCGTGATTATTACTGCTTTAGTTCCTTTGGCCGAAATGTCTCGTTACGCAACGGTTTTGCGCAGTATGACACAGGGGCGTGCCAGTTTTTATATGGAACCCAGTCATTATGACGAAGTTCCTAATAATATTACTACTGAAATAATTAATAAAAATAAACCTCAATCAGAGGGGAAAGTTAATAAATAAATTTATAAAAAGGAGATTTTTATGGCGACTTTTAAGCGAGATAAAACTCATATTAATGTTGGTACTATTGGACATGTTGATCATGGTAAAACCACTTTAACGGCGGCGATTACTCAATATTTGGCTAAGAAAAATTTGGCAGAGGCTTTAAAATTTGAAGATATTGATAAAGCTCCGGAGGAAAAAGAGCGGGGAATTACCATTTCTATTACTCATGTTGAGTATCAAACAGAAAAACGTCACTATGCCCACATCGATTGTCCTGGTCATAAAGACTACATTAAAAATATGATTACCGGCGCCGCGCAAATGGACGGCGCTATTTTAGTGGTTGCCGCCAGTGACGGTGTCATGCCGCAAACCAAGGAACATATTTTATTGGCCCGTCAAGTTAATGTGCCGGCGATTGTGGTCTTTTTAAACAAGGTTGATGCAGTTGACGATCCTGAGCTTTTAGATTTGGTGGAAATGGAAATCAGAGAGCTATTAAATAAATATGAATTTCCCGGCGACAAAGTGCCGATTGTTCGCGGTTCAGCCCTTAAGGCTTTAGAAGGTGATGCTGAAGCTCAAAAAGGCATCGGAGAATTATTGAAACAGCTGGATGAGTATATTCCTGAGCCTAAGCGGCTTTTGGATCAACCCTTTTTAATGCCTGTAGAAGATGTGTTTTCCATTAAAGGGCGCGGAACAGTAGTTACCGGTAGAATTGAGCGAGGTAAGGTTAAAATCAGCGAAGAGATTGAAGTTGTTGGTTTGAAAAACACCAAAAAAACGGTGGTAACCGGAGTTGAGATGTTTAGAAAAATTTTGGATGAGGGTCAGGCCGGCGACAATGTTGGTATTTTGCTCCGCGGGGTTGAGAAAGACGAAGTGGAGCGCGGCCAGGTTTTAGCTAAGCCGGGTTCAGTTAAGCCTCATATAGAATTTGAAGCGGAACTTTATATACTTTCTAAAGATGAGCGTGGTCGACATACGCCTTTTTTTACCGGCTATAAACCTCAGTTTTACATTCGGACTACTGATGTGACCGGTGAAGTTACCTTGCCTAAGGGTGTAGAAATGGTTATGCCGGGTGACAGTGTTACAGTTACTGCTAAACTGATTGCCTCGGTAGCCATGGAAGAAGGCTTGCGCTTTGCAATTCGCGAAGGAGGCTTGACTGTTGGCGCCGGTGTAATCACTAAGGTAATTGCTTAAATTGAGAGGTTTTTATGCCTAAAGGCAAAATTAGAGTACATTTAAAATCATATGATCATCGAGTAATCGATGATTGCGCTCAAAAAATTATTGAGGCCGCCTTATTAACCGGGGCTCAAGTAGTGGGTCCGATCCCGCTGCCTACTAAACGCAGCGTGATAACTGTTACTGTTAGTCCGCATACTGACAAAGATGCCCGGGAACAGTTTCAGATTTTGGTTCACAAGCGCCTGATTGATATTTTAGAGCCAACCAATAAAACAATCGACTCTCTAATGCATTTAGAGTTGCCGGCTGGTGTTGGTATTGAAATTAAAACTTAGTTTACAAGCCGAGAAAGGCCCCCGCCTTTATGGCGGGGTTTGTTTTTAATGCTTAAAGCAATTTTTGCTACTAAAATTGAGGTGACTCAGGGTTTTGATCAACAAGGTCGACGCTGGCCGTTGACCAAGTTGCGTTTAGAACCCATGCAGGTCATGCAAGTAAAAACCGCGGATAAAGACGGTTATTTTGCGGTGCAGTGTATTTGGGGTCAACACGCCAAAATTAAACGCGAGCTTAGACTTGATAAAGCCACAGATTTAAAAGTTAAAGCCCAAATTAGCCCTCAACAAATTTTAACCGAGGGCGATTTAGTTAAGGTTACCAGTCGATCCAAGGGCCGAGGTTTTACCGGCGTGATGAAGCGCTGGGGCTTTAAAGGCGGACCTCGGACTCATGGTCAGTCAGATCGTCAACGATCGCCGGGTTCAATTGGTCAAGGTACCAGTCCCGGTCGGGTTTGGAAGGGCAAGAAAATGCCCGGTCGAAGCGGCGGCGTTCAAGTAACTGTCAGAAATTTGCTGGTAATGGCGCTTAATCCCGAAGAGAACTTAATTTATTTGCGCGGGACGGTACCCGGACCGATCAATTCTTGGGTTAAATTAACTAAAACAGGCAAAAAGAAAAAGCTTATAGGTTTACAGCCGCTAAAATCAGCCAAGGAGGAGTCTAAATGACTTTAACGACATCGGTTTATGACACTACAGGTAAAAAAAGCGGCACAATAAAATTGTCTAAAGAGATTTTTGGTGTTGAGATAAATAAAGTTTTAATTACTCAGGCGATTCGGGTGTATTTAAACAATCAGCGTCAGGCTCGGGCTAAAACTAAAACCCGAGGTGAAGTGGCAGGTTCAGGTAGAAAAATTTGGAAGCAAAAAGGCACTGGTCGGGCTCGTCATGGTTCTAACACCGCACCAATTTTTGTGGGTGGCGGCGTGGCTCACGGACCTAAGGGTACACCCCCGAAACGGTTAAAAATGAGTAAACCACTGCGGCGTCAAGCCTTGTTTTCCAGCCTTAGCTGGCAAGCTAAGAACCAGAATATTTTAATTTTAAAGCAAACAGATAAGTTTCCGCCAAAAACTAAAAAGGCTAATCAGCTTTTTACTAAAATTTTAGGCAAAAATTTACCGGCTAGCTTACTGATAAATTATAATTTATCAGTAAATTTTAAGAAGGCAGTTAACAATTTGCCTTATTTAGAACTTTTAAGCGTTAATCAGTTAAATGTATACAAATTATTAAAAGCCAAAAAATTAGTTTTTACTCCAGCTGTTCTGGAACAAATGGAAAAAATGTTTTTAACCAAATAAACATGGATTTAAGTCAAGTGATTTTAACACCAGTTGTTACCGAAAAAGCTCTCGCCTTAGAGCCGAAGGGGGTTTATATTTTTAAAGTTGATTGTCGGGCAACTAAGCCGCTGGTTAAACAAGCAATTGAAGAGTTTTTTAAAGTTAAAGTAGCCCGGGTTAATTTGGCTAATGTAAAAGGCAAGATTAAACGAGCCGGTAAACGGCGACTGTCAGTCAAGCGGCCGGATTGGAAAAAAGCCTTTGTTAAACTTGAGGCTGACCAAAAAATTGATTTATTTGATAAAAAGAAATAACTATGGCAATTAGAACTTATAAACCAACAACTCCGGGACGACGTCATCGACGCGATTTGGTTCGTTCGGAAATTACACGACGCCGACCCGAGAAATCTTTAACTCGAGTTTTGAAAAAACATTCGGGCCGGAATTCTGCAGGCAAAATTACGGTTCGTCACCAGGGTGGTCGGCAAAAGCGCCTTTATCGGACGATTGATTTTAAGCGTAATAAATATGATATTCCTGCTCGAGTAGCGGTCATTGAATATGATCCTAATCGGACTGCCAACATTGCCCTATTGATTTATGCTGATGGTGAAAAGCGCTATATTTTAGCGCCTGATGAGTTAAAAATTAACCAAATAATTTTAGCCTCAACCGAAGCACCGCTGCAACCCGGGAATGCCTTGCCTTTGGCAAAAATTCCAGTCGGCATGCCGATTCATAATTTAGAATTACGGCCAGGCAAGGGTGGTCAGATGGTTCGTTCGGCCGGGAATTCAGCTGTTATCCGTTCCAAAGATAAAGGTTATGCCAGTGTTAAACTGCCTTCAGGTGAAGTGCGATTGATTTCTGAAAAATGCTGCGCTACTATTGGCGGACTAGGTAACAAAGACATTAAGAATATTAAATTAGGCAAGGCGGGTAGAAAACGACTCATGGGTTGGCGGCCGGCAGTCCGCGGAGTGGCGATGCATCCCGGTGCCCATCCTCATGGCGGCGGTGAAGGCCGCTCCGGCATTGGTATGTCTTCACCTAAGAGTCCCTGGGGCAAGCGCACTTTGGGTAAAAAAACCAGAAAAAGGAAAAAATACTCAGATAAATTGATAATCAAGAGGAGGAAATAGAGTGTCAAGATCAAGTAAAAAAGGACCATATATTGATGCCAAATTACTTAAGAAAGTATTGGCGCAAAAAAAGATCGCTAAAAAAACACCAATCAAAACCTGGGCCAGGGCCAGTCAAATTCCGCCTGATTTTGTGGGTCATACTTTTCAGGTTCATAATGGCCGGATTTTTATTGATGTTTTTATTAATGAAGCCATGGTTGGCCATCGTTTAGGGGAATTTTCCCCAACCCGTACTTTTAGGGGTCACGGTAAAATGGTGAAACGACTTATTAGCAAAACATAACATGTTAATTAAAGCAAGACAAAGCAATATTAGAACCAGTCCGCGTAAGTTGGCCTTAGTCGCTCGAGCGGTTCGGGCGTTATCGTTAACTGAAGCGATGGACCAGCTTAAATTTATGCCTAAACGGGCGGCTCAGCCAATGCTTAAGTTATTCAAACAAGCCATAGCTAATGCTAAGGATCAAGGTTTAGACGAGGTCAATTTGAAAACCAAACTTTTGGAAGTTAAAAAGGGACCAACTTATAAACGCTGGCGGCCGGTTTCTCGCGGTCGGGCCCATTCAATTAAAAAACGCACCAGCCACATAATTTTAACGCTTGAAGGTGAGAAAACCGGCAAAATAGTGAAACCGGCAGTTAGTAAAATAGTAAAACCAATAAAGCCAATAAAACCAGTGAAGCTAGTAAAGAGAGTGAAGTCAGCAAAACCAAAGAAAGGTATAAATGGGACAAAAAGTTAACCCCACAGGATTCAGACTAGGAACACTATATACCTGGAAATCACGTTGGTTTGCTGAAGGTAAAACCTATCAAGATTTTTTGTTTGAAGACATAAAATTGAGAAAATTTTTAATGGAAAAATTAAAACTGGCTGGCATAACCAATGTTTTAATTGAACGTTCTTTAAAAACCATTAAAATTACTTTGTTTGTTTCCAGGCCCGGAGTAGTTATTGGTCGAGGTGGTTCAGGGTTGGAAGAATTAAAAAAATTGATTAACCAGCAATTAGACATTAAAACCAAGTTAACCGGATCAGCTAAAGTGGAAATTCATGTTCAAGAGGTTAAAGATCCGGATTTATCCGCCCATTTAGTTTGTCTTCGGATTGTTGAACAGTTGAAAAAAAGATACCCGCATCGTCGAGCCGTTTCTCAGGCAATTGAACGGGTGATGGGTTCTGGAGCCAAGGGAATTAAAATCGCCCTGGCCGGTAGGGTAGCAGGAGCAGAAATCAGTCGAACCGAAAAATATTCAGAAGGTAAACTTCCCTTACAAACTTTACGGGCGGATATTGATTATGCGGCAATGCCCGCTTTGACCAGGTCCGGTTATATTGGCGTAAAAGTTTGGATTTTTAAAGGAGAAAAAAAGATTTAATATGTTACAGCCAAAAAAACAAAAATATCGCAAGCAGTTTCGCGGCAAAAGAGCCGGCATGGCTCAGGTGGGTAATCAACTGGCTTTTGGTGATTATGGTCTGAAGTGTTTAGGGAGAGGCTGGTTAACTGCCCGGCAAATTGAGGCAGGCCGAAAAGCGATTACTCACCATACTAAAAGAGGCGGTAAAATGTGGATTCGGGTTTTTCCCGACAAGCCAGTTACTAAAAAACCGGCTGGAGCCAGAATGGGCGGCGGTAAAGCCGACATTGATGGCTATGTGGCCGTGGTTCGGCCGGGAACACTCATTTTCGAGATTAGTGGGGTATCCTTAACGATTGCCAAGGAAGCAATGTGTTTAGCCAGTCATAAATTGCCCTTTAAAACTCAATTTATTATTAGAGATTAATTTAATGAAAAGCAAAGAACTAAAAGAACTTCACCAGCAAACTCTGATTCAATTACAGCAGAGCCTGAAACAGGCCCAGGCGGAATTATTTAAGGCTCGGATAGCTAAAGCCACTAAAAAAATTAAAGACAATCAAGTAGCTAAGCGCATCCGTAAGAAAATTAAAATAATCAAAACAATTATCAGAGAAAAGGAGTTAGTTAAATAACTTATTTACCATGAAAAGATTTATTGGCATCGTAACCTCAACTAAGCCTCAAAAAACCGCTGTGGTACGGATTGATCATTTTTGGCAGCACCCGATTTATAAAAAGAAGATTAAGCGGAGCAAAAAATATCAAGCTCATGATATTATTGGGGTGACTGTGGGTGATAAAGTAGAAATTGTGTCCAGTCGGCCAATTAGCAAATTAAAAAGATGGAAAGTAAAAAAAGTTATTAAGTAAATGAAAATTTTTAAATTATGATTCAATTAAGGTCAGTTTTAAAACCAGCGGACAATTCAGGTGCCAAGTGGCTCAGGGTAATTTTGGTTCATGGGGGCAGCAGGCGTCGCTTTGGCCACATTGGCGACATTATTACTTGTGCAGTCGATCAGGCAGAGCCTGACTCTTTTGTTAAAAACTCACAGTTGGTCAAGGCAGTAATTGTTCGCACTAAAAAAGAGCACCGGCGGCCGGACGGATCTTATATTCGTTTTGATGATAATGCGGCGGTAATTTTAGAGTCAATTAAAGCCAAAAACCCAATTGCTACCCGGATTTTTGGTCCAATCGCTCGGGAAATAAAAGAACTTGGTTATAGTAAAATTGCTTCGTTGGCCAAGGAGGTTTGGTAATGAAATTTAAAAAAGGCGACACAGTCAAAGTCCTTTTAGGTAAAGATAAAGGCAAGACGGGCAAAATTGAAAAGTTATTACCCAAAAAAGGCCGGGTTGTGGTTAGTGGAGTTAATGTTTATAAAAAACATGTTAAACGTCAATCAGAACAGCAGCCGGGCGGGATAGTAGAATTAAATCGACCCTTGCCAATTTCCAGCGT
This sequence comes from Patescibacteria group bacterium, assembly GCA_018813815.1. Lineage (GTDB taxonomy): Bacteria > Patescibacteriota > Microgenomatia > UBA1400 > JAHJAY01 > JAHJAY01. The sequence continues at coordinate 10,235 of JAHJAY010000045.1, forward strand.
TGTTTTAGTTTGTTCTAAATGCAGTCAACCGACTCGAGTGGGCTGGTCAGTGAATAATAAGGAAAAGCAAAGGATTTGTAAAAAATGCAAGGGGTTAATATGACCAAACCAAGATTGCAAAAATACTACCAGGAAAAAATTGTGTCCCAATTAAAAAAAGAGCTGGCTTTAAGTAATTCTTTGGCAGTGCCTAAAATTGTTAAAGTGGTCATTAATGTTGGGCTTAAAGAAGCAGCCAAAGATAAAGGGATCCTGGAAAAAGGTATCGCTTGTTTAAGTCAGATTGCCGGTCAAAAACCCAAGGTGACACGCGCTCGATTGTCAATTGCCGGCTTTCAGCTTCGCGAAGGGTCACCGGTTGGTTTGTCAGTTACTTTACGCAACCGCCGGATGTATGAGTTTTTAGACAAGCTGTTTACGATTGTTTTGCCGCGAGTAAGAGATTTTCAAGGAGTTAAAAGAAGTGCTTTTGATCGTCAGGGTAACTACACTTTAGGCTTAACAGAACAAATTATCTTTAGTGAGGTTGATTATGATAAAATCGATAAGGTCCGAGGGTTAGAAATTAGTTTTATTACCAATACCAATGATGATAAAAAAGCTTTTCGCTTACTGGAGTTATTAGGTATGCCGTTTGCCAAGGAGTCATTGGATGGCTAAAACCAGCAAAATTATTAAAACAAATAGACCAGCTAAATATAAAACTCGACAGCAGCATCGTTGTCGGCTTTGCGGCCGGCCGCGAGCTTACATTCGTCGTTTTGGCCTTTGCCGTCTTTGTTTCCGGGAGCTGGCTTTAAAAGGAGAAATTCCCGGAGTGACCAAAGCCAGCTGGTAGAAAGAATTAATATTATGGACCCAATTGCTGATTTATTATCAATAATTAAAAATGGCTACTTGGCCGGTAAGCCGGAAGTGGCGGTGTCTTTTTCCCGTTCAAAAGAAGCCATTGTTAAAATTTTAATTGATAATCAATATTTGACCGGTTATGTAATTCAAGGGAAGACTGTCCAAGAAAAACAACTAGTGATTAAATTGAAATATGATGCTAAAGGTAAGCCGGCGGTGCGTCAGGTTAAACGAGTGTCCAAGCCGAGTTTGCGACATTATGTTAAAGCCGGCAAAGTTCCGGTTGTTCTTTCCGGCTATGGCATGAGTATCCTGACAACATCCAAGGGAATTATGAGCAGTAAACGGGCTTGGAAAAACAAACTCGGCGGAGAAATTATTTGTGAGGTTTATTAAACATGTCTAAAATTGGTCAAGCACCCATTACCATACCGGATCAGGTTAAACTTGAATTAAGCCAAAGCCGGATTCAGGTAAATGGTCCTAAGGGTAAATTGTCATTTACGCTTAGTCCATTTTTGGTTCTTAAGCAGGAAGAAAATCAACTGAGAATAAGCAGGAAAAATGAACAAAAATCAACTAAGGCAATGCATGGTTTAACCCGAAGTTTAATTTACAATATGATTTTGGGAGTCACTCAGGGTTTTGTTAAAATTTTGGAAATTGAAGGTACGGGCTTTAGGGTTGCTCAGGAAGGGGATCAATTGAGCTTAACCTTAGGTTTTTCTCACCCGGTTCTTATTAAAGAACCCGAAGGGATTAAATTTGAAGTGCCGGACAATAAAACTATCAAAGTTGTTGGTATTGATAAACAGTTAGTCGGGCAAGTGGCAGCGCAAATAAGGAGTTTTAAAAAACCTGATCCTTACAAGGCAAAAGGAGTGCGTTATCAGGGAGAACATATTAGGCGTAAAGCCGGCAAGGCCGGCAAGGCCGGAGAAGCAGCGGCTGGGAGTTAATCAAATGACAAAGAGTAAATTATTTTTAATAAAGCGGCGTCAAAAAAGAGTTCGGGTAAAAGTTCAGGGTAGTGCTCAGAGGCCGCGGTTATCGGTTTTTCGTTCCGGCAAAGCAATTTATGCTCAGTTAATTGATGATCAGCGAGGGGTAACTTTAGCGGCTGTTAGCGAAAAAAATATTAAGACAGCCGATAAATTAACTAAAACCGCCAAGGCTGAATTAGTCGGCCGGGCTTTAGCTGAATTAGCTTTGAAAAAGAATCTGAAACAAGTTAAGTTTGATCGGGGTGCTTGTCGTTACCACGGCCGCATTAAAGCATTGGCTGAAGGTGCCCGTCAAGCCGGTTTGGAGTTTTAAAATGGACAATAGAATAAAAGATAGCGAATTTTCTGAAACCGTAATCCAAATTAAGCGGGTGTCAAAAAAAACCAAAGGCGGCAATAAAATTAGTTTTTCCGCTTTAATGGTGATTGGTGATAAAAAAGGCAAGGTCGGTATTGGTTTTGCTAAAGCGCCAACTGTAGTTGCCGCTATCCGCAAAGCCAGTCGTCTAGCTAAAGATAGGTTATTTGAGGTGCCGTTAGTTAACCAAACCATTCCTCATGAAGTTCTGGTTAAATTTGGGGCATCACGGGTATTTTTAAAACCAGCCTCTCCGGGCACCGGTTTAATTGCCGGCGGTCCGGTAAGGGTGATTGTGGAGGCGGCCGGGATTCAAAATATCGTGGCTAAGATTATGGGGAGCAAAAATAAGGCAGGCAATATTTATGCAACCATGATGGCCTTGAAACAATTGAGAAGAAATCCGCCTGCGTCAAGGTTGCGGCAAAATAAAGTCCGCCCTTCGTCCCGACGTGACGTCGGGACTACGGTGGGGCAAGGAGATAAAAATGAAACTAAATCAGCTTTCTAAAACTGCTCAAAAATCTCAAAAAAGAGTTGGCCGAGGTTATGGCAGCGGCCGCGGCGGTCACACTGCCGGCCGGGGTCAAAAAGGCCAAAAATCTCGGGGGAAAGTACCGCTTTATTTTGAAGGCACAGCTATGCGTAAAAGTTTAATTCGGCGTTTGCCGATGATGCCCGGTAAAGGTAAAAATAGTTCGCATCAAGTCGGGCCAATTATTGTTAATTTAAAACATTTAAACTTGTTAAAAGACAAAACTATAGTGAATTTGGTCAGTTTAGCTCGGGCGGGAATTATTGATGCTAAAATAGCCAAACAGCAAGGAGTAAAAATCCTGGGCGATGGTGAGTTGAAATTAGCTTTGACGGTGGAGTTGCCAACCTCAAAATCAGCGGCGAAAAAAATTGTTAAAGCCGGTGGAAAAGTAGAAATTCCGATCCAGGATCTCCCGACGTTACGTCGGGATCTTGACGAAAGTGGAAAATCGGGGAAAAAGATAAAACCATCAGCAAAGACAGCCCCGGCAGGCGTTAGCCTGGACGGGGTCCCGACTCGGCAAAAGCCTACCGGGACAAAACCAGTAAAGTCACCTAAAAATCCCAAGTCGCCTGTTAAAAAGTGAAAAAAATTTTATCACCACTAATTGCGGCTTTTAAAACTCCTCAATTGAGGAAAAAAATTCTATTTACCGGGTTTATTTTTTTTGTTTTCCGTTTAGCTACCCATATTGGCTTACCTGGAGTGGATCGACAGGCGCTTAAGAGTTTTTTTGCCAGCAACCAGCTTTTAGGTTTATTAGATGTGTTTTCCGGCGGAACCTTAGCTAACTTTTCTATTATGGCACTAGGCCTTAATCCTTATATCAATGCTTCAATTGTTTTACAGTTATTGATGCTTATTTTTCCTAAATTGGAGGAATTATCCAGAGAAGGTGAATTTGGTCGGGAGCGGATTAATATTTACAGTCGTTTATTAACCTTGCCCCTTGCGGTCGTTCAGGGTATTGGCATGCTTTTTTTATTAAAAAATCAAGGTATTTTAACTGCCGTTCCTTTGGTAATGGTAACCAGCGTGATTACCATGACAGCCGGAACTATGTTGTTGGTTTGGTTGGGCGAGTTAATCACCCGTTATGGTTTAGGCAACGGTACCTCAATGCTTATTTTTGCCGGCATTGTGGGTCGCTATCCGATTAGTTTTTTACAAACAACCAGCATTATTGAATCAATAGAATTTTCCAGCTTGCTGACATTTATACTTATGGCTTTAGGGGTAGTGGCGGGAATTATTTTTGTTAATGAAGCTGTCAGACAAGTGCCGATCAATTATTCCCGGCGAGTGGCAGGCCGGAAAATGTATGGCGGCCAGACGACTTATTTGCCTTTAAAACTTAATCAGGCAGGAGTAATTCCGATTATTTTTGCTGTTTCCTTGGTTTTAATTCCTTCAATGTTGGGGCGCTATTTGGAACAATTGCCTAATCCAACTTTAGCCGCAATTGCCGGCTTTGTCAGTCGGGCATTTGACCCCAATGGTTGGGTTTACAACCTGATTTACTTTATTTTAGTGGTTGGTTTTACTTATTTTTATACGGCGGTTACTTTTAATCCGCAAAAAATTGCTGATGAATTAAAAACACACGGTGGTTTTATTCCGGGAATCCGGCCGGGCGAATCCACGGCGGCTTATTTATCTCAGATTATTAACCGGATTACTTTGTTCGGGGCTTTTTTTCTCGGCATAATTGCGATTTTGCCCACGATGGCTCGAGCCTTAACTGGAGTAACTACCATGGCGGTTGGCGGCACCGGGATTTTAATTGTTGTTTCCGTGGTTTTAGAAACTGTAAAATCTTTAGAGTCACAACTGGTGATGAGAAATTATGACAATTTTTTATAAATGGAGGTAGTTATGTATTTTATTTTTTATGGAGCTGAAGGCTCAGGCAAATCAACCCAGGCAAAACTTTTAGCCGATAAATTTCAACTGCCTTATCTTAGCTCTGGTGATTTAGTGAGAAAATATTCAACTGAAGATAAAGGCATTATGGGTGATGTATGTCGAGGCTCCTTGGATAAAGGTTATTATGTGGCTGATTCAGAAATGTTTGTTTTATGGAAACACCGCCTTAAAGAGTCTGATGTTCAAGCCGGTTGGGTGATTGACGGGTTTCCCCGCAACCAAGTGCAGGCTAAATTTTTAGCCGATAAGCTTGAAAAATATGGTCACCAAATAACGACAGTTTTTTATCTGGCGGTTAGCGAGCAAGAATCAATCAAGCGTTTGTTAAACCGCGGCCGTAAAAGCCCGGATGGTTCTTTACATGATTCACCGGAAAAAATCGCCAGCCGGTTGAAAATGTATCAAAAAGAAGAAAAAGCGGTTTTGAATTTTTACCGCCGGCAAAAATTATTAATTGAAATTAATGGTGAGCCATCAATTGATGTTATTCACCAGGCTATTCTCGAACAAATCAAAGGTAAAAAGTGGGGCTGAAAAAAAATCTTCAAATTGCCATTGATGGACCACTAGCAGCCGGTAAAGGCACGGTAGCCTATCTTCTAGCCAAAAAACTGGAAATTCTTTATGTTGATACTGGCGCGATGTACCGAGCCGCCGCCTTACTCGGGTTGCGTCACGGTTTGGATCTGAAAAAAGAAGCGCCCTTGGTCAAATTACTGAAACAAGCCAAGATTGAACTCAAAATTCCGGAAAAAAACGATGGCCGTTTTTGTACCGCTTTGCTTAATGGCGAAGATGTTACTTGGAAAATTAGAGATCCGCGGGTCAGTTGGGGGTCTTCTCAAGTGGGTACTTTTCCCCAGGCCAGAAAACATTTAGTTGCTTTGCAAAAGAAAATCGCTCAGGCACAGGTAGTAGTCATGGAGGGTCGGGATATCACCACTGTGGTTTTACCTAAGGCAGATTTAAAAGTTTATATGACCGCCAATCCGACAATCCGTGCCAAAAGACGTTGGCGACAACTTCAACAAGTTGGCAAAAAGGACTCATTTAAAAAAGTTTTGTCAGAAGCTAAAAAGAGAGACTATCAAGATAAACATAAAGGCGGGCTTAAATTGGCCAAAGATGCTTGGATTTTAAATACCACTAAATTAACCATTGATCAGGTGGTGGCTAAAATTTTAGCCAAGTTGCGCAGTCGAGGCTTGTTAACTGATTAAATGACCAAAATTACGCTTAAATCTCCACAGGAAATTGATCTGATGCGTCAGGGGGGTCAGAAATTGGCCCGGATAAGGCAGCAGCTTTTAACTGCCGCTAAGCCGGGAACAACCGGTTTAGTCATTGAAGCGCTGGCTCAAAAACTAATCAAACAAGCCGGTGGTCAAGCCTCTTTTGCTACGGTGGATAAATATCAATGGGCAACTTGCATTAATATTAATGCCGGCGTAGTTCATGGCGTGCCTAATAATTATCAGTTTAAGACCGGCGATTTGGTTTCAATTGATGTGGGTATTTATTATCAAGGTTTTCACACAGACTGTTCGACTACTATTATGGTTGGTGCTGTTCCTTCAGGGGAAAAAGCCAAGTTTCTGCAAACCGGCCGGCAAGTTCTAAAAAAAGCCATTGCTCAGGCACGTCCGGGAAAGCGAGTTGGTCATATTTCCCGAACAATTGAAAGTAATCTTCACGCCGCAGGCTATCAACCGCTTCCCAACCTTACCGGTCATGGAATTGGCCGTCAATTACATGAACCGCCTCATATTCCCGGAGTAGTCCGCCAGCCGATTAAAGAAACGCCTCAGTTGCAATCAGGCATGACGGTGGCGATTGAAGTAATCTATGCTTTAGGGAATTCAGACACTCGGGTTTCTCCCGAAGATCACTGGACAGTAATCAGTAAAGATGGTAAGATAACAGCGATCTTTGAAGAGACCATCGCTATTAAAAACGATGGTCCTTTAATTTTGACAACAATGTCTGGTAAAATTAAGCAATGAGCAAGAATATAATTGAAGTTGAGGGCGAGGTTACTACTGCTTTACCCAACACAACTTTTCGAATCAAGCTGGACGATGGTCGATTAATTCTTGGTCACTTAGCCGGTAAAATGCGTATTCACCGCATCCGGGTACTGCCGGGCGACCGAGTTAAATTGGAAATGGCCCCCATTGATGAAACCAAGGGGAGAATTGTTTATCGTTTTAAGCGTTAAAAATGAAAGTTCAAGCATCAGTTAAAAAAATTTGTAAAAAATGTAAACTCGTTAAACGGCGGGGAAGGATTTTCGTGATTTGTGATAATCCTCGCCACAAACAACGACAAGGATAGAATATGGCGAGAGTTTCTGGAGTAGAAATAGCAGATAAGAAAAAAATTGGCATTGCTTTGACCGCGATTTATGGTTTAGGCCGATTTAAAGCAATTAAAGTTTTAAAAGAAGCCAATATTTCCCGGGACAAAAAAACCAGTGATTTAAGTGGTGAAGAATTGACTCGGTTGCAAAAAGCCGTGGCTACCCTGCCGGTTGAAGGGTCTTTGCGCAAGCTGGTTTCAGAAAACATTAAGCGTCTTAAGCAAATTAACAGTTATCGTGGCTTGCGCCATACGGCCGGCTTACCGTCTCGCGGTCAAAGAACTCGCCACAATGCCCGGACTAAAAGAGGGAAACGAAGAACGGTCGGAGCGATGAAAAAAGCAGAGTCGACTAAATTAGAACAAGTTAAAAAAGCCAAAGAAACAGTTAAAGGTAAATAATTATGGCAGACGATATCAGATTTAAAAAAGGTAAAATTTATATTACGGCGACCTTTAACAATACTTTAATTAGTATAACTGACCAGAAGGGTCAAGTGAAGTTTTGGGGTTCAACCGGCGCTGCTGGTTTTAAAGGTTCACGTAAATCAACTCCGTTTGCAGCCACAAGCGCCATTGATCAGGTAGTTCAACGGGCTAAAGCCGCCGGATTGAGCGAAGTCGAAGTTTTAATTAAAGGACCGGGGCCGGGCAGGGATGCCGCTTTACGGGTTTTAAGAAATTCAGCTATAAAAGTGACTTTATTGGCCGATGTTACGCCAATTCCTCATAATGGTTGTCGGCCAAAAAAGAGAAAACATGGTTAATTATTATGGGTAGAGATATTAGGGCTAAATGCAAACGTTGTCGGCGCGAAGGCGTTAAGTTATTTTTAAAGGGTGACAGATGTTATTCGCCTAAGTGTCCGATTGAGCGCAAGGGTGCGGTTCCGCCCGGTCAGCATGCTGGCCGTGGCCGCCGCAGAATGTCTAATTATGGTATTCAATTGAGAGAAAAACAAAAAGTTAAACGGATCTATGGTTTGCGCGAACGCCAATTTTATAAATATTATCTTGAGGCCGCTAAGAAAAAAGCCAATATTGGGTTGACTTTGTTGCAGTTATTAGAAACCAGGTTGGATAATGTGGTTTTTCGCGCCGGCTTAACTCCGTCGCGCTCAGTTAGCCGTCAATTAGTTAGCCATGGTAAGGTTTTAGTTAATGGTAAAAAAGTCACGGTGCCCTCATATGGTATGAGAGCGGATGATGTGGTTAATTTATCTGCTAAAGCCATGGAGACAGGGATAATTAAAGAATTTTTAAGCAAAAAAGATGTTATTATACCTAAGTGGTTAAAGCGTCAAGCCGCTGTAGCCAAGTTGGAGCGTTTACCGGAAAGAGAAGAAATGGATGTTGATATTAATGAGAGTTTAATTATAGAATTTTATTCGCGTTAAGTCGCTAAAAAAGGAGTTGATTATGTTTAAACCCGCTTTTAAGTTAAAAACTCAAACCCAAACCCCAACTAAGGGTTTATTTATCCTTGAACCTTTAGAGCAAGGCTATGGCCATTCTTTAGGCACAGCTTTACGCCGGGTGTTGTTAACCAGTATTTCCGGCCATGCGGTCACTAAAGTGAAAATCAAAGGCGTATCTCATCGGTTTTCCACCTTAGAAGGTTTGAAAGAAGACGTGGTTGAGCTTTTGTTAAATATCAAACAAATCAGAATTGATTCGGAATTAACCAAGGATTTTAAATTAAAACTTGAGGTTAGCGGTCCGAAGACAGTAGTGGCGGCTGATATTAAAATTCCGGCCGGAGTTACGATTGTTAATTCGGATTTAGTTTTAGCTACCTTGGCTACTCGCAAGAACAAACTGGAAATCGAGTTTACGGCTTCTCGGGGTTATGGCTTTGTAGCGGCAGCTGAATCGCAATCAGGCAAGATGGGCGAGATTATGGTTGATGCTTTATTTTCACCGGTAGTTTTAGTTAATTATAAAGTTGAGGCTACTCGGGTAGGCCGCCGAACCGATTATGACAAACTTATTTTAGAAGTAACGACCGATGGTTCTATTAAACCTAAAAACGCCGTTTTACAAGCCGCTCAAATTTTAATGGATTATTTTAAACAAATTTATGAACCACGGTTTATTAAGAAAAAAGTGATTAAATCAGTTAAAGAACCTGAAGTTTATAAATTAACCGTCGAAGAGTTGAATTTGCCGACTAGAATTGCCAACGCTTTAAGAAAAGGCGGCTATAAAATTGTTAAAGATTTAGTTGGGGCTAAGCCGGAAGAAATTGCTAAAATTAAAAATTTGGGCAAAAAGTCAGTAACTACCATTATTAAAAAACTTAAAGATAAAGAGGTAATTTTAAAGGAGCTATAAAGCCATGCGGCATCGAAAAAAAGGTCGACGTTTAGGCCGTAATACTAAACAAAGAAAAGCCCTGTTTCGCAGTTTAATCGGCCACCTGATTATTAAAGGTGAGATTAAAACTACTCAGGCTAAAGCTAAGGCGATTAAAGGGCTAACCGATCGTTTAGTAAGCAAGGCTAAACAAAGTACCCTGCATGTTCGTCGTCAAATTTTAGCCTTTTTAAGTAATAAGGCTGCGGCTAATAAGCTGGTGGATGTGATTGCTCCTTTATTTAAAGATCGGGTCAGCGGTTTTACCCGAATTATTCATTTAGGCAGCCGTCGGGGAGATAATGCTGAGATGGTTAAAGTTGAATTTGTCGAAAAACCTGAAACAATAGAACCTATCCAAAAAAGCCGCAAAAAGCCCCGCCCGTCAGTTGGCAGGAAACCGAAGAAGCCAGGCAAGATTTCGTTCCGGGACCGAAAAACATCTGGCAGTCCGCCTGTCATACGGTCAGCTTCCAGAACAGAAATCAAACGAGCCAATAAACACCAGTCAGTTAAAAGAAATCCATGAAAACCAGAGCTACTAAAGCTAAAGAAATTAAACGCCATTGGCACCTGATTGATCTTAAGGATCAAATTTTAGGCCGTGTCAGTACTCAAATTGCCGGCTTACTGCAGGGAAAAGACAAAGTTTATTTTACTTCTAACTTGGATTACGGCGATTATGTAGTGGCTATTAATGCGCTTAATATAAAATTGACCGGCAATAAAGCCAAGCAAAAAGTCTATTATCGTCATTCTGGTTATCCAGGTGGATTAAGGGAAATTAGTTTTAGTCAGCAAATGGCTAAAGACCCGAGAAAGGTGATTCTCTTGGCGGTTAGAAATATGCTGCCAAAAAATAAACTGCGCTCCGGACGCCTACGCCGTTTGCGGGTTTTTTCCGATGCAGAACACAATTATCAAGATAAATTTAAAAAATAAAACATGGTTAAAACAGTAAAAAAAACTAAAAAGGCTAACTATACTGTGGCTGTCGGCCGCCGCAAATGTGCCATTGCCCGCGTGAGGCTTTTTCGTAAAAAAGGCAATTTAGTGGTTAACGACCAACCGGTTGATCAATATTTTCCCGGGGCAGTTAATCAAGTTTTTTATGAACAACCTTTTAAATTGGCCGGCGTTTTAGGCAAGTATTCTGCCACCATTAAAGTTGTTGGCGGCGGACCGCAATCCCAGTTGGAAGCGGTAATTCATGGCTTAGCCCGGGCACTTAATGCTTTAGATAGAGATAAATACCGGCCAGTATTGAAAAAAAACGGCTTATTAACTCGGGATCCTCGGGTGCGTGAGCGGCGCAAAGCCGGCACTGGCGGTAAAGCCCGGCGCCAAAAACAATCTCCCAGGCGCTAAATCTTTCATCTTCCGATCTTGGGAAAACTACTTTTCCAGCAGCACTTGTGTTTCTTTAACTAATGGTTGGAGTTGTCCAGCCTGAAGCCCTAACTTTTTTTCCAATTCTGTAACCGGATGTTCTAAGAGCCCTTTAGCCAGCATTATTTGCTGCTGGCTAAAAATTTGTAACAAGGCCGGAGTAACTGAGGGTAAAATAGTGATGGGGTAAAGCTGTTTGCTTTCAATTAAATATTCTAGCCCTTGATTTTGCGGATAGCGCCAGCCAAGCAGTTCTACGCCCATACAGCGGGAATATTTAATTGCTTGCGAGGTAAATTTTGCATTAGTAACCAAGAGTGATTTTAGTTTTTGTCCGACCTGATAGTTTTGACGCAAAAATGAACCATTGCCAATATCTAAAAAACGGGCATAATTGGCTAGGGCTTTTTCTAAGTCAACCCGGTCTCCGGCCGCCACCCGGTATTTGCATTCACCAACAAACACAGCCCGGGTTTTATCTTCACCAACAAAGTCAATTTCATAAGCGCTTAGGCATTGACCCGGAACCAGTTGATTGATTTTGATTTTAAAGCCATGATTTTCCAAGACCCGCTTAACATATTTTTCAAAAGGAAAGCCGGTTGGTCCCAGTTTTCTCATGCCTTTTTTTAAAGAAAAACGCATTGATGTTGCCGGCGCTTGTTGATCAAGAATGCTTTTAATCCGGTGAAAAATTTTTCTGGTTTCAATGCCGGGATAGCTTTCCGCCTCGATTTTTTCCGCAATTTGTTTAGCCAGCTTATGGTCTACTCCTGCCCGCCTGGCCGAATGATAGACTTTTTTAAAAGAAAACTGCTCTTCTTTACCTTGGCAATTAATTACTGTAAGGTTTTGTGGCATAATTACAGTTTAACATAAAAACCATGTGGTTCTTAGCCTTTTTATTAATTATTAATTTATTTTTACCTCATCATGTTATGGCTGTGGTTGATCCTTCAGTCCGGCCAAACAACCGTTATGGTATCCATGTAGCTGACACTAGTGAATTGGCGGAGGTAGCTGATTTGGTTAATTCTAATGGTGGTGATTGGGGCTATGTCACTTTGGTGATACAGGATAATGATCGTGATGCTCATAAGTGGCAGACGGTTTTTGACCAAATGCGGCGCTTGCATTTGATTCCTTTGCTTCGTTTGGCCACGCATGTTGATAATGCCAGTTGGTTAAAACCAGATCCGGGAGAAATCGATTACTGGGTCGAATTTCTTGACTCGCTCAATTGGCCAATAAAAAATCGCTATGTGATTTTATTTAATGAACCCAATCACGCCAAAGAATGGGGCAATCAGCTTGACCCTGAAAGTTATGCTGATTTACTGGTTGATTTTTCCCGACAGCTTAAAACTCGCTCAGAAGACTTTTTTATTCTGCCGGCCGGTTTAGATTTTTCTGCTGCAACCAACAAGGAATCGCTTGATGCCGCTGTTTTTTTACGCCGGATGTTTCTGGCTCAGCCGGCGCTTTGCCAATCAATTGACGGCTGGACCTCACATTCTTATCCTAACCCTAATTTTTCCGCTTCACCTTATGATCAAGGCCGCGGCAGCCTCTATGGTTTTAACTGGGAACTGGCTTTTTTAAACCAACTCGGCTGTATCCGTCAATTGCCGGTTTTTATTACTGAAACCGGCTGGCAGCATCGTCAGGGCCAAAATATCAATCGTTATTTATTGGCACCGCAACAAGTGGCTGATTATATTACTATTGCCAGTCAAACTGTTTGGCAGGACAAACGTTTAGTTGCCATTACACCTTTTATTTTCAGTTATCAGGGTGGTCCTTTTGATCATTTTTCCTGGAAAGTTTTAGGCGCAGCCAGTTACCACCCTCATTATTATGCATATCAGGCGATTCCCAAATCTAAGGGTCAGCCCCAACAAGAAGAACACTACTCATTAGCCAGCCAGTTGGTACCTGATTATCTGGTGGCTCATTCGCTTTACCGTCTTAACGCCGGCCTTATTAATCAGGGGCAGGCAATAATTGATCAGGAACAAGGTTATCAATTAGTTTTTGAGGATCAGGCGGTTGGTTTTTCGGCTTTAATTGACAGACTGTCTTATATTGAACCAAACCAACAAGAAAACTTAACCATTTATTTAAAAACCCCGCCTGAGCCCGGTGTTTATAAAGTAAAAGTTGCCCTGCAATATAACCAGGAGGAATTTATTTTAGAAGAAAAAGAAGTAGCGATTTTGCCGCCGCCAAGTTTGAGTTTGAAGTTAAATTTAGGCTGGCGGGCAGATAAACAAGCCGAGCAAGTGGCGGTTTTAATTTACGATCAAAGCGAAAGCGTAGTTTATGAATTTACCGACCAGACGATTATTAATGGCTGTTTGGAAATTGCCCAGCTTTTTAATATTATTCCCGGAGAAAAATACCGGGTGGTTGCTTTAGTGCCTTATTATTTACCTCAGCAGGCAATTACTATTTTAAGCTCCGGTAAAACCGAAGTTAAATTTTCCCGTTTACTGCCCTTAGATTTTAACCAAGACGGCTGGTTAAGTTTCCAAGACTATTGGGCGAGTTTCCGGCTCACTCCTTTTAAACACTGGCGGCTTTGGTTTTAGAAAAGTGGTAGGATAAAATTAACTAATGCCTGACATCAAATTTTATTTTATTTCCTGGCAAAAGCTCCATCAGCTGTGTTTTCAGCTGGCCAAAAAAGTTTTTGTTCAACAGCTCCAGTTTGACCGGATTGTTTGTATTTCTCGCGGCGGCTTGATTGTCGCCCGGATTTTTTCTGATTTTTTAGATTTACCGATTTCCAATTTTACCATTGTTTCTTGTGTTAGCGTTGGTCAGACCGGCCAACCCAAGATTGTTGAAAAATTAGGGATTGATATTAAAGGCGAAAGAATTTTATTAGTTGATGAAATTGTTGATCATGGCACGACTCTTAAAGCTGCGATTAGTTATTTAACTAAGCTGTCTCCCAAAAAAATTACCAGCCTGGCGTTGGTGATTAAGCCCTGGAGTCAGCCCCAGCCGGATTTTTGGCAGCTAAAAACCAATAAGTGGGTAATTTTTCCCTATGAAGTTAAAGAAACCATTGACGATGTCATTAAAATTTTCCAAAAACAAGGCAAAACCAAAAAACAGATAGAGCAAATTATTTTTAAACTCGGTTTTAGTCCTACCCAGGCAGAGTATTTTTTACCAGCCAGGTAGTTTTTTCGTATCATTTATGATACGATTTAGTTATTATGAATGATACGATTTTAAACTCGCGGCAAAAAAATATCTTAAAACTTCTTAAAGAAAAAAAAGAGCTGTCAAGGCGCGAAATCACCAAAAGAATTTCTTTAGAAAAACCAGCCTCAAGAATAACCTTTATTCGTGATTTAAATCATTTGGTGGAGCTTAATTTGATCAAGCCAATCGGTAAAGGGCGGGCGACAGCTTATGTGTTTAAACAGACTAATTCGCTACTTGATTATCTAGATATGGATGATTATTTTGAACTCGGCCCTAATGCCAGAGGAGCAAAGGCGTGCTTTGATAATCAGGTTTTTGAGAATCTTTCTGGCCTTTATACTGGTAAAGAAATTGTTTTGTGGGAAAAAAGCGCTCAGGAGTTTAAAAAAAGAACCATCCAACTTGATAAAACCATATATAAAAGAGAATTGGAGCGGTTTGTTATCGAATTTTCTTGGAAATCGGCCCAAATTGAAGGCAATACTTATGATTTATTAGAAACAGAGACGCTTATAAAACAGAAAATCGAAGCCCGGGGTCATTCCAAAGAAGAGGCAGTCATGATTTTAAATCACAAAGACGCCTTTGATACGATCTTGGCCCAAAAAGAAAGTTTTAAAAGACTTAATTTTTCTGATTTAACCCAGTTGCATCGGGTTCTTACTAAGGGCTTGAGAGTTACTTCTGGTATAAGAAGTCAGCCGGTCCGAATAACTGGGACATTGTACGAGCCGATGTCGAGCCGCCATGATCTTGAGCTGGCCACCAGACAGCTAATTAAACATCTAAATAGCACCAAATTTCCGCCGGAAAAAGCTTTGATTGCCGCCTGCATGGTGGCCTATATCCAGCCTTTTGCCGATGGCAACAAACGAACTGCTCGGATGTTATCCAATGCCATTCTTTTAGCCAATGGTTATTTTCCTCTTTCTTATCGGGATGTGGATGTAAACGACTACCGGAAAGCGATGATTCTTTTTTATGAGCAAAACAATCTTTATCACTTTAAGCGGATGTTTCTGGAACAACTCCAACTTGCTCAAGAAAACTACTTCAGAGTTTAATATTTTCTGTCAACAAAATCTTTAAAGCCTTAAGATAAGCATTTTACCAATACCTTTTTCCTTTTAAGAATTCATCCAGTCCCTTTTTCTTGATTATTTTTAAATTTTGCCTCGAAGCATTCTTGTGAACAGGGGTTAGGAAGTTTAATTTTTCGCATTTTTCAAAATCTTCACATTTCCAGCAACCATCAACATCTTTTTTGTGGCAGCATTTTCTTATTTTACAGAACGGATTGCCGCCGCCGGCCCGGCATCTTTTCTTACATCTGAATTTGACCATTGCGCCTAATACTTCGTAGCATTTATTATAATTTTTGTATACTTTTCCAAAACCCGTAGTCGCGGCAAAGTCGGCGAAGTTTTTGAATTTGGATTTTCTTAACTCTTGGCGTAAATCACGAGCCAAATCGGCCACTTTACCTTTATAGCCAAAACAATCAAGACAACATAGCCCGCAATAAGTCACTAAATTTTTGTCTTTTCCAGCCATATTAGAATTTTTAGTTTAAGTAAAGAAAGCGGTTGCTAAACGAAGTTATAGCCGTTTCTTCCAGCAAACCCATAGTTTTTTAAGATCCTGTTTGTTTTTAACGCGGCTAAAAGTAAAGTACCAGCGAAGAAAAGAGATTTGTTGAATTGCC
>JAHJAY010000046.1 GCA_018813815.1 Patescibacteria group bacterium
TGCCTAACTTTTTAGCTATTTGCCGTAGGCTCAGCCCCGAGGCTATACTAATGGCGATTTGATCTCTTTCAAGGGCAGTAAGCTTATTTATTTTTTTCATATCCGAACATTATACTGTTCGGATTCGTTTTAGAACTTACGCACCATGCAAAATCTATTAGGTTTCTCCTCAATTTGTGCCAGGATGGGGGAGTGTTGGGGAAATAGACTCCCACTGCTTGTCAACTGATGCGCTTCATTTTATAATTAAACAGCTCCGTCTCGGAGGAGTAGCCTTATTTTTATTATGAAAAAACAAAACAATAACCTCGCCATCATGCGGCATTCGTGCGAGCATGTGCTGACGCAAGCCATGCTTAAGCTTTATCCGGGCTTAATAATGGCCATGGGGCCGGCAACTGATGAAGGTTTTTATTTTGATTTTGAGTATTCCCAAAAAATCACTTCAGCTGATTTTCCCAAAATAGAAGCAGCGATGCAAAAAATCATTAAGCAAGATTTATCTTTTATTAAAAAAGAACTGCCGGTTGATGAAGCCCGGAAACTGTTTAAAGATAACTCCTATAAACAAGCCTGGTTAAATGAAATTCAAGCTAAAAACGAAAAAGCGGTAATTTATTGGACCGGCAACCCTTCGACAGGCTCAGGGCAAGCGTTTGTTGATCTTTGCCGCGGCCCTCACCTTAAATCAACCGGTCAAATCGGCGCTTTTAAACTCTTGTCAGTTGCCGGCGCTTATTGGCACGGTGATGAAAAAAATATCATGCTCAGCCGAATTTACGGCACTTGTTTTAATACTAAAAAAGAGCTTGACCGCTATCTCTGGCAATTAGAGGAAGCTAAAAAACGCGACCATAGAATCCTGGGTAAAAAACTCGAACTATTTATCTTTGATGATGAAGTTGGCCAGGGGTTTCCTTTATGGCTGCCTAAAGGGGCTTTTGTCCGCCATAAAATCATGGAGTTTGCTTTTAACACCTATTTGGAGCGCGGCTACCAGCCGGTAGTTACACCGCATATTGCCAGCGAAAAACTTTGGCAGCACTCAGGCCACTTAGATTTTTATAAAGACTCAATGTACGGCTCTTTTGGCATTGAAGACGAGCACTATCGAATCAAACCCATGAACTGCCCCCTTCACGTAAAAATGTATCAATACCGCCCTCGAAGCTATAAAGAACTGCCGATCAGATGGACTGAAATGGGCACAGTTTACCGCTATGAAAAAAGCGGCACCCTCCATGGCTTGACTCGGGTTCGCGGTTTTACCCAGGATGATGCTCACATTATTTGCCGCCCTGACCAGCTTCAGGCCGAACTGGTCGAAACCCTAAAGTTGACCCTTTACATACTTAAAACTTTTGGCTTTAAAGACTTTGAAATGAGTCTTTCGGTCAGAGACCCTGAAAATAAAGATAAGTTTATCGGCTCAGACCAAGGTTGGGATCAAGCCGAAAAAGCTTTAAAAAAAGCCATGGCTGAAGTTGGTTATAAAAAGTTTGTGCTTGATGTTGGCGGTGCGGTTTTTTACGGTCCGAAAATCGATATTAAAATTGCTGATTCCATTGGCCGCCAGTGGCAGCTTTCAACTATCCAGGTTGATTTTAATTTACCCGGACGTTTTAAAATGGCTTATGTAGGCGATGACGACCAAGAACATGAACCCTTTATGATCCACCGCGCCCTCTTGGGTTCTTTAGAACGTTTTATGGGTGTCTACATAGAACACACGGCCGGCGCTTTTCCGGTTTGGCTGGCACCCATTCAAGTAGTGGTCATCCCAATTTCCGAAAAACAGCTCAAATACAGTCAAGATATAGTTGCCCAGCTTAAAGCTGATAGGGTGCGGGTTGAGCTTGATCAACGCTCGCTCTCAATGCAAAAACGCATCCGTGAAGCCGAAATACAAAAAGTTCCTTATATTTTAGTGATTGGCGACAAAGAACAAAGCAAGCAAAAAATCAACTTAAGAACCCGAGGCAAGAAACAAACCCAAGAACTGGGTTTAAACGAA
>JAHJAY010000001.1 GCA_018813815.1 Patescibacteria group bacterium
GATAATAGTTTTTTTGGTCGTGGTTTATCGCTTGAATACTCGTTGGGATAGAGAGCGGATTAAACCAGTAAGTTTGGTTGAAGTTACTCGTCAGGCCTTTGAATCTAAAATTGCTTTACTTGAGCCAGAACCAGGGGCAAAAACTTTTAACTCCTTAAATGCTGGTAATCAGAGGATTCCCGGTTTTACTATTGATTATCCGGCCACTTGGTCGGCTCGTTTAATTTATCAAGCCAAAGATTCGGTTGATCCCTTGGCAGTATTATTTTCACCGGCTAATCCGAGCGAAGAGTGTATTCGGCTGTGGCAAAGCAATGACAATATGCCGATTTTAGAAGTAAAAAATTACAATCTTTTTATGCTGGAAAAACCGGGCGTGCCATATTTAACCAAATTTGATGCTATTGGTACTGATGTGGAAACTACTCTTGATAAAATGGATGTTTTAGTGAGTAAAATGAGGTTGGTTGGCACCAATTCAGCTGAATTGGTCGATAACGCGATTTTAGTTAAAGACAACACTTATAGTTATATTCTTCGGGGCTGTTTAGGCACTGCTGAAGACATATTTTATCGGGCTTACAAAAGTTTTAAACTTCAATATTAATCAATTTTTTTGTAAACATAAACCATCCCAATATCCTTTTCAAATTCATATTTATCTCGGATTTGGGTAAAAAGATCTATGAGAGTTTTTTCGCCCAACATATCCGGGATTGATAAATATTCTGAAGCTCTTTGTAAAATTCTTTTATCTATAAATAAATATTTAGGTCCAGCTAGATAAATTTGCAGAACTTCATCAAACTCTTTTTTACTATAGAGAGTGGCGTGCATATAATTGTAGTCAGCCAAATTAACTCGATCGGCCTGCATTAAAAGCATGTGGTCAAAATATCCTAAAAAAGCAATCTTTTTTTGTCCAGAAGTATATGCTTTGATTGCTTCAGCAGTTGTCATTAATTCAGTAATTGGGATAGTTGGTACAGCTGTATTTTCTATGGCAATCAGCCGGTTTTTTGATGGATAATTAAAATTTGGATCGTTGCGCATGTCTTTGAAGTCTTGGAGTCGATGTAGGCGAAGTTTTTTTTCCCATTTAAAGAACTTATGTATTGAAGGAGTAAAAGCCATTAAGATTATAAAATAGCCAACAAGCAGGGAGAAAAATTTCCGTAGATCATAGGGTCGTTTTTGAAAAAAGGGATGGGAATATAAGAATTTAAACCCTCGGTAAAAACAATATGCCATAGTAATGGTTATTAGAATAGCTTTTAATGGGAATGTGGTAGAAATAGATTTGATGTTGCCAAGAATAAAATTTAGAGTTATAACATAGGTGAAAAATATGAAATAAAATATTTTTTTTAATTGAGATTGTTTTTGAAAAAAAGAATGGGAAAAAAAACACTCAGAGAATTGGTACAAAAGATAAACAATAATAATTGTAGCTGGAATCATAACAGCACCTAGATCACTTGGGCTTTGTTTAGAGATATAATAACGGTAAATACCATAACCATAGGTAGCTAACAAAGTTAAAAATGACAGATCGTTTATGGGCAGTCCTCGTTTAAAATAGCGACGAATAAGTGAGCTTAAAATCACTAAAGCATAAATTGCAATCGGTAAATATACAATACCAAATAATGGTGGCCGGTTAGGATATTGAAGGAAGCCATTGTTAAATAGTGAAACATAGTAAAAAAGTTGATTCCACTTTGGAAATTGTCCAGCTAATATTAAAGTATATAATGAATATAAGACAACAATAGCTAAAAATGTTGCGGCTAATTCAACAAGCCTAAGAAACAACAATTTTAGTTTTTGTGAATCTTTTTCTTTGCTATTGTGAAATTCAATCAATAAAAAACCAATGTAGCCTAATAATAAAGATATACCTGATTCTAGATTCCAAAAAAAAGCTATGGTAATCATTATTTGAGAGAGGTATAAATATTTTCGACTGCGTGTTTTTTGCCATAAAAGAACTAAAAGTGCGGCTGGCATTGCAGGAAAAAATCGCCAAACACTGCCACCGGGCCACATAAAAAGCTCTGAGGGAAATAGTGCGGGAAAAACGCCATAAAAATGGACACTGGTAGTAAAAATAATACCAAACACCGCCCAAAAATAACTTTTAGTTAAAACTCGGATAATCGCGTATAAACACAGATATTCGACAACTCCCAAAATCATTGACAACAAATGAACATTAGCATGAGAAAAGTAGAAGCCAAGCTTAAATAAAAAAGAAGCCAGTAAAATGTTTAAAAATCCATACTGCGTTTTACTGTCAATTAGTAAGTATTTACCATTTAAAACATCATTTAAGGGACCAGTGATAAAATTAAAATGGTGATAATTGTAAAAAAATTGGTAAAAAGCATTGTAGGCAAAATTAAACAGTAAAAAAACTATCAATATAGTGATTAGGCCTATTTCCAACGCTTCAAACTTTTTTATTTTTTCGACGCTTCTGTCTAGAAATTTTTTAGGTTTGACTTTAATTTTTAAAACAAAACATAAACAATACCAAAGTAAAAAAGTAATACTGGGAATAATGCCAAAAGCTAACGGCCACCAGTATTTGTAAGGAATATTGGGTGAAATTCTGCTAGCGACCCAACCTAAATATTGTTTCCTGAGCTCTTTACTTGCAGTTGGAAAATGATAGTTTTCAACAAAATAATAAAAACCAAATGTTACAATTATTAAGCTAGTAAAGAATAATAAAATTTTGGAAAATTTTATTGGTAAATGAATTTTTAGTTTTTTTATGACAGTAACAATATGTCTATTATAAATTTTTTTAAACATAAGTTTAACTTTGGTTTGCTTTTCGTAATTCTATCTTAATATTATTAAGTTGATAAGACGCAGTTATTTTGGTGTTTTGTTTAATCCATTGCCAAACTCTGCCGCCGCGCTGTTCAGCTTTTTCAGGAAAAATTAAAAAATCTTGAGTTTGGCTGGCTGCTAATTGTTCAATGATTTCAGTTTCGGTTTTTTCCGTTCTTTCGCCAGTAAGATAAAAGTGGCGAGTTGGATTCTGTTTTTCAAAAAACTCGTAAAAAAGCACGTGATCAGGAAAGATAAATAGGTTTTTATCATCTGACAGGTTGATTTTTATTTGAGTTAGAGTTTCTATGTAGTCTGGTTCAAAAATTAGGCCGGCAATTTTATTCTTATCTGCGGTTGAAGGTCTATTAAAGCTTTTTGGCAATCCTGGAAGATTAAGCCGCAGTTTTAAATAAGAAAAGCTGTGAAAAATTAACAAACTAGTTAAAAGTGTTGCCAGGGCAATATTTTTCGAACTTAACTGTTGGCGTTGGTTTTTAACTTTTGAAACAATGATAAGATATCCCAGGCTGATTAAGAGAATAAGGGCAAGGGGTGATTTAAAATAAATAATTAATTTAGCAGTAACAAAAAGACCCAAGCTGATTTTTAGAATTGATAGCCAATTAAAATCGTTTTTATCTTTTTTGGTTATAAAGAGTTCAAATAAAATTACTCCTAAAACAATTGTGATCCAGTTAAGGCCATACCACAGATGGCTTTCGTCTGATCGCCCTAGGGCACTAACAAAACTTAATAATGAAAATATTGCCAGGCTAAAGAGAAAAGCATTTTGTCTGCTTTTTATTATTAAAAGCAGACTGGAACCAAGCAAAAAAATTAGTGAAGCCAGAAAAACCAGACCAAGAGGCGATGGGGGAATTGGCAAAGACATCATTTTGGGCTGAGTCCAGAGGCCGAGAATTAAGACATCATGAATAAAATTAATTAAAGAGCCTTTTAAAATTATTAAGAACATTACTGGCAGCCAAACTGTTAAAAGGCCGCTAATAAAAAATTTAATCTTTTTAAGATTTTTCTTAATTTGATTTAGCTGAGTTAAGGCCAAAGAAATACTTATTAGTAAACCACTATCGAGGCGAAAAAGGTAGGTTAAACCCAAAATAAAACCCAGGATGAAGTTTTTAATTTTTAAGTTTTTCCAAGTCAGGAGGCCAGTTAAAAAAAACAAGGCGGTCAAAACATGGACTTCTTGAGCAGACTGAACAAATAAAAGATATATTAAAGTCAGGATTAATGAAAGAAAATAGTTTTTTAAAATGGCTTGATTTATTGATTCTGTTTTAGACAGCAGCTGGAGAACTTTATAGCTGAGAAAAAACAATAAAGCTGGAAATAAAACCGGAGTAACAAGATTAAAATATAATCTGGCCACCGGAATAGTGGGCGAAAAAATTTTAAAAAGCAGTCCCATGAGCAAAAAACGACACGGTGGATAAGCAATGGCAAAATCTTGATAAAGCCCGCCGCCGCGAAAAACTGTTAAAGCAGTTAAATAATTAGCTTCTTCATCAGATGGCAAATAGTCGAATCCTAAAAATATTCCCGGAGTTACCCTCTGGGCAACCCAAAAAATAAATATTAAAATTGGTATTAATGAAAAACAAAAACTGGTTAGCAGTCTTTTTGATTTTAACAACAGTTCTCCTTTATTATCGAAGCTTTCTAACTTATTTTATCGGTGGCGATGATATTTGGCTATATCTAAGTGCTCCTGATAGTTTTTCGCATGTGGTTAAATTGTTTTCCGATATTGGCGGCACTTACCGGCCAATTCCTTTTTCTTTATTTAGAATTTATTGGTTATTTGGAACAAATGTTCAGTTAATGCATATAATTCCAATTATTTTACATTGTTTAAATACGGTTTTAATTTATTTTTTATTGCAAAGATTTAACCAATCAAAACTGGCTAGCGGCATAGTGAGTTTGGCTTATGGATTTTCGCATATTGTTTTTTTTGATGTTTTTACCCTGACCGGACTGGTGGACCAAATATTTATATTGTTTTTTCTGTTAAGCCTTTGTTGTTTTTTTAATAAAAGAACTGCCTTAAGCCTTGTATTTTTTATTTTAACAATTTTTTGCAAAGAAAGTTTTATTAGCTTAACTATAATTTTAACTGCGGCTTGGTTAATTTTCCCCCGATCCGAAAAACACCCGGTGTTCCTTGAGAAAGTAACACCGGGTGTTACTGTGTTGCTAACTGGGATTTACCTGGCATTCAAGCTGGTTTTTTATCGTCAGCAGGGGAGTGCTTATTCTTATATTTTTAATTTAAAAACTTTGTTAAATAATTTGTTTGATTATGGTTTGTGGTTAATTAACTGGCGGCATGGCTGGCAAATGGGTATGCCGTTTTCTCCTGACAAGTTTTATGATGTTTTTAGCTTTATTTATTTGCTTTTATTGATTTTTGCCGTTATCAAAACTTTTAAAACTAATAAAAAAGTTTTTGTTTTTGCTTTGGTTTTTGGTTTAGCCGGCTTAGTACCATTTTATTTTCTTGGCCGGGCTTTAACCTTTTATTTAGAAATTAGTTTAATCGGTTTGTGTATATTGCTGGCAGGATATGTAAAAACTTGTCGGCGAAAAAACTTAGTTTTTGCTCTGCTTTTGTTTTTAACTTTTTACTTTTCTATTAATATAAAAACTCAGTGGCTTGAATACTCTCATGCCGCCCGTGGCGTTCAGCTGGCTAAAACATATTTTGATCAGGTTGTTCAAGCCTATGACTGGAATCAGCATGACCAACTTTGTTTGGTGGCTTTTAATGATGATTATGTTTGGGCAACAGCCGTTGGCCAGGAACTTAACATGTTTTTTAAACGAGCGGATGGTAAAAAGATTGAGATTGTTTTGGTGCCTGATGAGGCTGGTTTGCTGGATTGTTCTGAACAAAGCTTAGTTGTCAAACAAGAGTGAGGTTTTTTTAATTAAGGGCTTAATTGATTGGTAATAATCCAAAAGCTCTTTTAAAGATTGATCAAAATCAGTGAATTTAAAACCAGCAATTTCTTTTATTAAGCGAGTGTTATTGCCGCTGTATTCTTTGTTTAAGCCGGCTTTTTTGATTTTAATTGACAGGTTTTTTCCGTTAAGTTTAATAATTTTTTTAACAATAGTCTGTAAACTAATTCTTTTGCCGGTACAAACATTATAAAATTTATGTTTGGCTTGATGAGTAATAAAATAATCAACAATTTTCACTAAATCATTTATATATAAATAGTCAAAATAAACATTTTGGTTCATGGTAATCGGTAAATTAAACATACTTTTACAAATCGCGTTGGAGATAAATCTGATACTATGGTCCTCATATTTGCCATAAATACCAAATGGCCGCAAGCAAACAAAATTACCTTGATAGTTTTCTAAATATTTTGAGCAAACATATTTGTAAAAGCCGTAATAATCAGCTGGTATGTGTTGGCTAAAATTACTTTCTTTAGCTTGTTTAATTGGCAATTGTTTACCATATTCAGCCCCAGAGCCGAAATGAATCAGTTTTTTAAAACTTTTTCGGTTATGCATCAGATTAAAGAAAAAACGCAGATTAATATCAATCACTTGGCTTAAATCAGCCGTTTTGCGACTGCCGCCAAAAACTGCCAGATTGATGACTACATCAAATTGGCGCTTTTTAAAATAATTATTAACAGCTTGAGAATTAGCTAGGTCTAATGTTTTACTTCTTGGTGTGTAAAAGCGATATTTTGTGCGAAGTTGCTCTAGTATATTTTTACCTACAAAGCCGCCAGAACCAAGAAGTAAAATTTTTAATTTATTTTTTATCACAATTATTTAAAGTTGAGCCAAAGCTTGTTTGATTTTTTCAAGGCCGGTTTTTAATTGATCCATAGAAGTGGCATAAGAAATTCGCAAATAGCCCTCGCCATGTTTGCCAAAAGAAGTGCCATCAAGCAAGGCAACGCCAGCTTTTTCTAACAGATAATTGGCTAGCCATTTGGATGATTTGCCAAATGATTTAATATTGGGGAAAACATAAAAAGCGCCAGTGGGATTTTGACATTTAACTCCCGGGATCTCATTTAAAGCTTTAACCACAAAGTTGCGGCGCTGCTTAAATTCTTTGACCATTTTTAAAATTGATTGATTTGAACTTTTTAAAGCCTTAATGCCTGCATATTGAGTAAAAGTGGCGCTACAGCCAATTGAATGAGTCAGCAGGCAGTCAATTTTTTCCTCGATTTCTTGAGGGAATACCATATAGCCAAGTCGCCAGCCGGTCATTGAGTAGCTTTTAGAAAAACCGTCAAGTAGAATGGTGCGTTTTTTCATGCCGGGTAAGCTAATAATGCTGTGATGGCGTTGATTATCATAAAGAATTTTAGAATAGATTTCATCGCTTAAAATCCAGCAGCGGCTAAGCTCAGCAATTTTTTTTAAATCTTTTTTAGGAATAATGCCGCCGGTTGGATTACTGGGGGAATTAATAATAATTAATCTGGTTTTTTTAGAAACTGTTTTTTTAAAAGCACGCATATCAAAGCTAAAACCAGTGGTTTCTAAAAGCGGCACTGGCTTGGGAACGGCACCGAGCCAATCAATTAAGGCCCGGTAAGTAGGGAAACCCGGATCAGGATAAATTACCTCATCGCCCGGTTCAATAACTGCTGTCATGGCTATAAAAATGCCGGCTTTAGTTGAGGGCGTGATGGCAACATTATTGACTTTAATTTTTACTTTTCGTGTTTGCTTAATTTTCTGAACAACCGCTTGCCGCAAAGCCATGACTCCCAGCGGCGGATTATATTTGGTCAAACCTTTTTCAATTGCCGCAATAGCGGCTCGAGCAATTGGTTTTGGAGTGGGAAAGTCAGGCTGGCCGATCTCAAGGTGAATTATTTTTTTACCTTGAGCTTCTAAAGCCTGAGCTTTAGCTAAAACCGCATAAGCTCCCTCTGGTTTTAGTTTAGCAGTGGTTTTAGTGACCCTGATTAGTTGGTTTCTCATTTTTCTCTTCTACAGGCTTAACAAACATGTTTTTTAAAAATTCTTTTCGCGGTAAAAATGGAAACATATCTTCAAGCGGTTTAGATATCATGGTGCCGTCTTTTCTTTTAACTGAGGCTACTGATGGGATAATTAATTGATTTTTTGGAGTGACAATTTCACAGATAACCGGACCGGGATAATTTAAGGTTTTGCTTAAAGCTTTATTTAATTGGCTGTTTTCCGCTGCCCGGAAATATTTAATGCCATAAGCTCTGGCAATTTTGGCAGTATCGGGAAAAGATACCCCCGAGCTTGGGCTTTCACCAATCAAACGACCAAAGAATTTTTTCTGGGTAAAGCGAATTGACAAATAGCCGTCATTATTAATCACAAAAATTTTTATCGGCAGTTTATAATGAACTACGGTTTGTAGTTCTTGAATGTTTTGCTGAAAAGAACCATCGCCATTAATACAGATGACTCGTTTGTTGCCGGTGGCTAAACTGACACCAATGCCGGCAGGCAGGCTATAACCCATAGTGCCAAAACCTCCGGAGGTAATATAGCGCATGCCTTTTTTTATTTTAACTGCCTGGAAGCCGACATAAAGAGCTGAACCGGCATCAGTAACCATGATGTCGCTGGCTTTAAGTTGTTGGGAAAGGCGGTCAACAAAGTAATAATAATTGATGTATTTTTTAGTTTTTTTGTATTTTGGCAAGCAAACCGGATATTTTTTCTTCCATTGAATACAAGTTTTTAACCAATTTTTATCAAAGCCAATTTTTTTATTTTTTAAAAGGCTCAAGGTCTTTTTAATGAAATTGTCGGCATCAGCTTTAATTAGCTGGTCAATCTTAATAGTTTTCTTTTTATGCGAGCAGGTTTCAATGTCAACTACGATAATTTTAGCTTCTCTGGCAAAAAGATGGTATTCAAAGCCAATTTCCGCTACTGGTAAGCTGCTGCCAATAACAATAAGCAAATCAGAGTTTTGAATTGCCAGATTGCCGGCTCGAGTGCCTTTAATGCCAATTCGGCCGACATACTCAGGATGATTTTCTTCAATAATATCAACACTCAACAAAGTAGTGACTATGGGAATTTGGTATTTTTTGGCAAGTTTATCAAGACTTTTAATAGCACCGGAAATTCTTACTCCATAACCGGCTAGAATAACCGGTCGGGAAGCAGATTTAAATGCGCTTATGAACTTTTTCATAGTGATGGAGTTGATTTCTTGCTTTTCTTTTGGAGGGATAAAACGCCGGAGTTTTTTAGGATCAATATAAGCGCCTTGAACATCCAGGGGTATATCCAGCCAGACTGGGCCCGGCCGGCCGGACTTAGCTATATAAACCGCCTTTTCCAGCTGAAAACGAATTTCATTGGGATCATTAATAAACGCCGCATATTTAGTAACGGTTTTGGCCATTGGCATAATATTAAATTCTTGAACCCCGCATTGTCTTAAACCGGGAATGCCAAGGGCATAAGTTGCTTCTCTGCACTTGGCTTGTGCAGAAATATATAAACAGGGGGTTGAATCAAGATAAGCGCCGGCTGTGCCGGTTAAAGCATTAATAGCGCCCGGACCGGTAGTAAAGTAACCGACGCCTAAATGTCCGGTGGTTCGGGCATAAGCTTCCAAAGCCATAGCCGCGCCCTGTTCATGGTGAAAACAAACCGGCTTGATTTTTTTATTTAAAGCTAAGCCATCAGAAAGATGCATCATTCCACCGCCGGTAAGCAGACAAACGTGTTTAACGCCAAAATCAGAAATAAACCGGGAAACAAAATCAGCCACGCGGATTTTTTTATTGGTCATAATTTTTCCTATTTTATAAGCCAATTTTTGTTTTTACAATAAAATTGGGTCGGCCCTTAACTTCGTCATAAATTCTAGCTAAATATTCGCCAATAACTCCCAGGATTAAGAATAACATGCCAAATAAAAATAGCATCAGAACAATAGTGGAAGTGTGGCCGGGAGCAATACGGCCATAAATAAGATAAAGAGTAAGGTAAAAAATAATTAAAACAAAAGAAACAAGGGCGAGAATAAAACCAAGTCCGGTAATTACTTTTAAAGGAAAGTAAGAAAAGGAAAAAATCCCGTTGGTGGCCACTTTTAAAACAGTTTTAAAGTCGGATTTGGCTTCACCGGCAAATCTTGGAGGCCGTTTAAAGGGAATACCGGCTTTTTTAAAACCAGTCCACATTACCATACCCCGGAAAAACTTGTTTGTTTCATCCATTTGATTAACGGCTTGATAAACTTTTTTATCCAGCAAGCGAAAATCACTGGCATTTTCCGGAAATAACCCACTGGTTAGCTTGTTGGCGATTTTATAAAATAATCGGGAATTAAAATCTCTTATCCAGCTGACGCCAACCCTTTTTTGGACAATGCCGTAGACAATTTCAAAACCGGCTTCCCATTTTTTCAGCATTTTGGGCAGCATTTCCGGAGGATCCTGAAGGTCGGCCATCATAATGACGGCCGCTTCTCCCCGCGCTTCTTTCAAACCAGCAGTAATTGCCCCATCACAACCAAAATTGCGGGACAACTGGAGGATTTTAAAACGCTTGTCTTTCTGATGAATCTTGCTCAATAAGTTGAAGCTATTATCCCAGGAACCGTTTTCAATAACAATAATTTCAAAACCATATTGTTTTATTTGCTGGATAACAGCAATGATTCTTTTGCTTAATTCCAAAAGATTCGCTTCTTCGTTAAAAGCGGGAATAATAATACTGATGAGTTTTTTCATATTTAATGAAACAATTGTTTAACTATGATATTATACAATAAATAATTAAAAGACGTCTTATGGGTAAAGACTTAAAAAAATTGTTAAAAATTTCCACCAGCGTTGTTGATGAGATTAATGCTTCATTGTCAAATCACAAAAATCAAGCAGTTAATGATTTTTTAAAGATAGTTAGCAAATATGGTTCTCCGGGAGAAATTAATCGTAAGGCCGCTAAAGCCCGACAGTTTCCCGGTTTAATGAAACGATTAAAAAAAATCGCCCCTGAATATATTAAAGAGTTGAACTGGCTAAAGGAACAGCGGGATAAGCAGGCTTTTATTAGCATGGCCGACTATCGTCGTAAGGTTTTAGGCAAGCGCGCCAAAAGCCTAAAGTTTAAAGACAACTTGGCAGTTACTTTGGAAATCAGCGCTTTGCAATATTTTCCCTTTTTAATTGAAGAAGCTAAACAGGCAATTAAAAAAAAGGAATTAATGCCTGGTCGCTATATTCGGGTCCGGAAAATGAAAGAACAGGAGGCTGACGGAGATCTTTTGGCGGTAGCGGCGGCAATGCAGATTGTTGGTGCCAGCTATGTTGAAACTTTAGATACTAAAGGTACGGATGGTTCTAATGTTCATCTTGGCGGACCAGCCACAATTACTGGTTATTTTGGCGGCGTTGGCCAGCCTAATGACCATGCTTTAATGTGGCTGGATGAATTTCTTTATTATTACACGACCTACGGGGTTAAAGAGGTGCTGAATATCAATCCGGGAACAGTGCTTTTAGGCTATTTTTTGCACAAAATCGGCGTGGATATTGAATTTAAAATTTCGGTGTTTATGGGTAATGATAACCCTTATGCTGCTTTTTGGACTTTAATTGGCGCTAAACTTTTTTCTCGTCCTGACGGCAGTACGCCATTGATTGGTTTTAATTGGTCTAATTCAATTAACAATGAAACTATGGAAATTACTGCTCAATTTCGCCGTGATTTGAATTTTGAAGACCTGGTTCGCTTTGAGCATCATATTACTGAAACCTATAAATCAATTGTGCGTCAACCATATGACCGGCTTAAAGAATTGGTGGTGGTGGCTGATCATGTGGCTAATATTTCCGCCAAACATGAGGGCGCTCCGCCGGCAATAGAAAAAAAACGCCAGCACCCCTCCAACATTCTTGACTATTTCCGGGATAAAAAAGAGATCGAGCAGTCTGGGGAGATGTTGGCTTTACAACGCAATTATCTTGACAAACACGATTCAGTTAATCGGACTGCCCGGGCTTTGATCAGGAGGGGTTTGGGGGTTATTCCTGCCCAGAAACTGCACTTTTATGGCTAAGCCATCTTTAAATTCAAAATTTTTGCGCTTGCCAACTTCGCCAATAAGGGGTTTTCCTCAATTGAAAACAATTCCTCCTGAACGGTTAATTAGTCTCGGTATTGGCGCGGTTAATTATCCTGCTCCTCAAGAAATCGTGAAACCGCTAATTGTTTATGCCCGGCAAGCGTTGAAAACCGCCAATCTTTATGGTTCTTCTCAGGGAGATCAAGAGCTGCGTCAGGCTTTAGTGTACTGGTATTACAAAAAATATAAGATTAAAGCTTTACAGCCAACTAGCTTTTTAATTGGGAGTGGTTCAAGCGAGTTGATTCCTTGGGTTATGGAAGCGCTTTTGCCTCCCGGAAGCGAGGTTTTGATCCCTGAACCTTATTACGCTTATTATAGTAATTTTGCCACTGCTTTAGGAATTAGTTTAGTGCCGATTCCTACTTCCATCAAAACCGGTTTTAGTTTACCGGCAATAAGTAAACTTAAAGCCAGCACCGCTAAAGCCAAAAAAATTCGGGCAATTTTACTCACCTCACCGAATAATCCTACTGGTAGCGTGATTAGTAAAAGTTATTTAACCCAACTGGTTCAATTGGCCAAAGAAAAAAACTGGTGGATTATTGAAGATAGCGCTTATAGTGAGCTTTATTATCAAAAACATGGGCCAGTTTCAATTTTAAGCTTGCCAGCGGCTAGAGAGAGAACTGTAGTTTTAAGTTCAGTTTCGAAAAATCTTGCCCTGGCCGGTTGGCGAGTCGGCTGGGTGGTTTCTTTGGCTCAATCAGCAATTGACGCCATGGTTAGCCGTAAAGCTGAGATCCGTGGCTGTGCTTCAGTGCCGGTACAGCGGGCGGTCAGTCATCTGAACCAAGTACCTGTCAGTTATTTTAACGGTTTGCGTCGAGAGCTAAAAGCCAGGCGTAACAGTCTTTTTCTCGGTTTGAAAAAAATGGCCTCTTTGGGAGTTATTGTTTCTCCTCAACCGCCAGTTGGCGCGCTTTATATTGTGGTCCGCTTGCCTTTTCCGGCTGAGGCTTTTGTTCGTTGGTGTTTGAGTGGTATGGACGGCAAGAGTGGTTTTTTGGCCAAGCACCAAAAGACAGTTTTTTGTGTACCAATGGTAACCAAGACCGGCAGTTTTTTTATTTCTTTAGGTGATCCCAATCTGGTTCGACTTTCTTTTGGCGGTTCCCATGAGCAAATCAAGCAGGCGATTCCAATTCTGCGCCAAGCAATAAAGGAATATCAAAGTTTATGATTGTAATGAAATTTGGCGGGACTGCCCTTGCTGACGGTAAAAGAATTCTTGCCACTGCCAAAATCATTAAGGATTATTCTGCTCAGCACCGCTTAATTTGTGTTGTTTCAGCCATGAAAGGCATGACCGATCGTTTGTATGCTGTTATTGATTCTTTGAAAAATAAACAGGAAAAAAAGCCCTTTAGCTTGATTAATGAGATTTATCAAGATCATCTTCAGGCACTTAATGAAATTAACAGTGGTCCGGAAGCAATGGTAGTTAAAAGAGAGTTAAAAAATAGCTGTGATTTGTTAAGCATGTTCGCCCGTCATATTCAGGGCGGCCAGATTACCTCAGCCAGAATTGATTATTTGGTTGCTTTTGGCGAACGTTTAAGTTGTAAATTAACCGCTGAAGCTTTAAAAACACTTGGTAAAAAAGCCCTGGCCATTGATGCAGCTGATTTTTTAGCCACAACTAAAGAATTTAGCAAAGCAACGCCAATATTATTAAAAACAGAAGACAAGTTGGTTGATGCTATTTTAAATCTGACAAAAGAAGATTTTATTCCGGTAATTACCGGTTTTATTGGTTTTGCCGAAGATGGCTGCACAACCACCCTAGGACGAGGCGGTTCTGATCTTTCCGCCGCCGTGATTGCTAATGTGATTAATGCTCGGCAGCTGGTTCTTTGGAAAGATGTTAATGGTCTCTATGACCAGGATCCTAAGAAAACCCGGCGAGCAAAATTTATTGCTGAAGCCACCTATGAAGAGGCGGAAGCAGTTATCAAGCGCGGAGCTAAAGTAGTTTATTTGCCGGCCCTAGAACCAGTGAGAGATAAAGAGATTCCGGTGCTGATTAAAAATTTTAATCAGCCTAAAGCCGAGGGGACTAAAATTTGGCGTGGAGTAGTTAGAAAGATTTGTTTGGTTCACTTGGGAGTTGGCAGGGTCGGGCGGGAATTACTCAAGCAGATTATTAAGAACCAGGACTATTTTAGAACTCAATTTAGAGTTAAATTTGAGTTTTTGGCTTTATTGACCAGTCAGGGAGGAGTTTACAATTCTTCCGGGTTTAAAAATATAAATTTAAAAACTTTTTTAAAATCAAAATCTGGTTGGTCAGTGCTTCAAAATCAATCAGGCAGCTGTCAGATTGAATCAGCCCAGGAAATTTTAATTAATCTGCCGCCCAAAACCATCATTATTGATACTAGCGCTTCAGAAAAAACAGCCGGATTTTTAATAAAAGCTTTAAGCCGGGGTCACATTGTTGTAGCGGCCAATAAAAAACCTTTTGCCGGTCGCCAGAATCAATTTGAGGTTTTGTATCGGGCCGGTGGCAACCGGGTGCTGCATGAAACTAATGTCGGTGCTGGTTTACCAATCATTAAAACCTTAAAAAATCTTTTAGCGACCGGTGACCGGGTGATAGAAATTAAAGGTTGTTTTTCCGGCACTCTGGGTTTTATTTTTTCTAAACTAGAGCAAGGCATGAATTTTTCTCAAGCAGTAAAAGAAGCGTATGATTCAGGTTTTACTGAGCCGGATCCCCGAGATGATCTTTCTGGTTTGGATGTGGCCCGCAAAGCGCTTATTTTAGCCCGAATCATGGGTTTAAAATTGGAGCTAAAGCAGGTTAAGCTGGAAAAACTCTATCCGGCGAAATTGGCTAATTTAACGGTTAAGGGGTTTTTAAAACAAATCAAAACGCTGGATAAAAACTATAAAACCAAACATGAGCAAGTCGGAAAAAAACGCCGGGTTTTGCGTTATGTAGCCACTATTAATTACCAAGGTTGTCGGGTAGGTTTAGAAGCGGTGGAGAAGACAAGCGATTTGGGAGGTTTGACTGGTCCGGATAACTTGGTTAGTTTTAAAACCAGGCGATATAATAAAAATCCTTTGATAATTAAGGGTCCAGGGGCCGGATTAGAAGTTACGGCAGCTGGCGTATTGACTGATATTTTGTCAGTCGCAGGAGGTTATCATGAGTAAAAAACTTCGCGTTGGAATTTTGGGAGCGACCGGTTCTGTTGGTCAGCGTTTTATTCAACTTTTGGAAAACCATCCTTGGTTTAAAGTAACGGCAGTGGCGGCCTCAGAGCGTTCAGCCGGCAAGTTATATGGTGAAGCTGTTAATTGGAAAATGACTACTTGTCTTTCTCATTCGGTTGCCCAATTAAAAATTAAATTAGCCAAGCCACCGCTTAAGTGTGATTTTGTTTTTTCCGGCCTGGATGCTGTTGTGGCCGGTGAGATTGAAGAAGAATTTGCTCAAGCAGGCTACCCGGTGATATCCAATAGCAAGAACCATCGATTTGATCCAGATGTGCCTTTATTAATTCCTGATGTTAATCCGGACCATATAACAATTATTGATTATCAGCGAAAACAACGTGGTTATACTACTGGTTTTATCGCCACCAGCCCTAATTGTTCAACGATTGGTTTAGTGATGGCATTAAAACCACTGGATGATAAGTTTGGCGTGAGTAAAGTTATTGTCACAACCATGCAGGCTATTTCCGGAGCCGGCTATCCGGGCTTACCTTCCATGGATATTATTGATAATGTTATTCCTTATATCGGCGGTGAAGAAGAAAAAGTGGAAACAGAACCTTTAAAACTTTTGGCTAAGTTAAAGCGCAACCGTTTTGAGCTGGCTAAAATCAAAATCAGCGCTCATTGTAACAGGGTGCATGTTTTAGACGGTCATTTAGAGTCGGTTTCAGTTAAGCTGAAAAACAAAACCAGCCTTAACCGGGTTGTGGCGGCTTTTAAAAATTATCGCTCTGAGCCGCAAAAATTAAAACTTCCTTCTGCTCCGGAAAAACCAGTAATTGTCAAAAACGAGCCGGACCGTCCACAAACCCGCATGGATCGGGATACGGACAAGGGAATGGCAACTACGGTTGGCCGGATTCGTCCTTGCCCAATATTTGATTACCGATTTACGGTTTTGTCGCATAACACAATTCGCGGAGCTGCCGGCGGCGCTATTCTCAATGCCGAGCTTTTATTTAACAGGGGTTATTTAAAACTTCTCTAACAATATATTTGGGTCGGGCTTTGATTTCTTCAAACATTCGTCCAAGGTATTGACCGATAATTGATAGACTTAAAAGCTGGATGCCGCCCAAGAATAAAGTTGCTATTAAGGCAGTCAAAAAACCGCGTGGATTAAGTGGGGGAAAGATAAAATAAGAAACAGTATAGCCAACAATAGCCACAAGCGAGATGCCAACTACTATAAAGGCCAGCCAGGAAATAAATTCTAAAGGCAGATAAGAAAAAGAAAAGATGGCTAAAGATACCCAACGGAGATTGTCAACAAAGCTATTGGTGGTTTCACCGTGTTTTCTGGCTTGGCGGCGATATTTAACTGCGGCATGTTTAAAGCCAACCCAGGCTCTGAGACCGCGGATATAACGGTCTCTTTCCGGCATAGAGTTCATAATTTTTAACACCTGTTTATCAATTAAGGAAAAATCGCCGGCATCCAGGGGAATGTCAATATAGGCCGCTTTTTTAAATAAGCGGTAAAAAAGTTTGTAGCAAAACTTTTTAAACACACCTTCCGCCCGTTTAATTCTTTGACCATAGACGATATTAAAACCCTGCTGCCATTTTTTAATAAATCGGGGAATGACTTCCGGTGGATCCTGAATGTCGCCGTCTAATAAAACTGCCGCCTCGCCGGTAGCAAAATCCATTCCGGCCGTATAAGCACCTTGGGATTTATAAAAGTTGCGGGAAAGGGAAATAATCACAACTTGCTTATCTTTGGCGGCAAGTTTTTTAAAGATCGCTTCTGAGTTATCTATACTGCCGTTATTAACATAAATGATTTGGTATTGGTAATTTTTCAAGCCGGAAAAAACTTTTTTAAGCCGTTGATACATTGGCAGGATATTTTTTTCTTCGTTGTAGCAGGGAATAATTACGGAAATAAGTTTTTCAGCCATGTTTTTCTAAAAATTTGTTAAGAGTTGCTATCACATAGTTTAACATAGTTTTGCTAATTCCCGGATAAATACCCAGCCAAAAGCTATTATTCATGATGGTGTCAGTATTTGCCAATTTGCCCACCTGGCGGTAGTTGATTTTATAATTTACAAAATATGGCTGTTTAGTGATGTTGCCGCCAAAAACTAAGCGAGTGCCAATTTTATTAGCTTCTAAAAATTGCAGCAATTCATGACGTTTAAATTTTAAGTTCGGTTTCAGAGTTAAGGGAAAGCCAAACCAGGAAGGTTCAGAGTGTTTTTCGGCCTGAGGAAAAATAAAGTAATCTTTGAGCTCAGCCAGCTTGCTATATAAATAGTCAAAGTTTTGCTGGCGGATTTTTATAAAACGGTCAAGTTTTCCCAGTTGGGCCAAACCTAAAGCCGCCTGCATATCAGTGATTTTCAAATTGTAGCCGATTTCTGAATAAATATATTTGTGGTCATAACCAAAGGGTAATTTACCTAACTGCATTGAGAAACGACAGCCGCAAGTATTATCTTGGCCGGTTCTGCACCAACAATCCCGGCCCCAATCCCTAATTGAGTGAACAATTTTGGTCAGCAGGGGATTATTGGTTAAAACCGCCCCGCCTTCACCCATAGTAATATGATGAGCCGGATAAAAACTTAAAGTGGCTAAATCACCAAAAGTGCCGGTATATTTATTTTGATATTTTGCGCCTAAAGCATCGCAGTTGTCTTCAATTAACCAAAGCCGGTGTTTTTTAGCCAAACGGACAACTTGGTTAAGATTAAAAGGATTACCTAAAGTATGGGCTATAAAAATGGCCCGGGTTTTTTTAGTAATGGCTTTTTCCAAATCAACAATATTAACCGCTAAAGTGGTTAAATTAACATCAACAAAGACCGGTGTTAGTTGATGTTGGATAATTGGGTTAATTGTGGTTGGGAAGCCGGCGGCGCAGGTGATTACTTCATCACCCGGTTTTAAACGCCGTTCTTTTAAGCGCAAAGAGGTTAAAGCTGATAAAGCCAGCAGGTTGGCTGAGGAGCCGGAGTTAGTCGTCATACAAAAATTAACTCCTAATTTTTCGGCCAGTTTTTGTTCAAATTTGGCATTAAACCGGCCTTCGGTCCACCAGCCATCCAAACAGGCCTGTACTAAATAATAGAGCTCTTTATCATTAAAAACTTTGCCTGAAGCCGGGATATAGGTTTGACCCGGCACAAACTTTTTCTTAGGAAACTTTTGCTGATAAATCTTTTTAATCAGTTTTTCCAATTGTTTATCCATAGCCTTAATTTACCAGAAAAACCAGCCTATAAACAGAGTTGATATGAGTTTTCAGTCTGAGGGTAAAATTTTAATAGATTTTGGTTTTATCCCTTTTGCCAATCGGAAAAAGACCAATTACGCTTCCTTCAGGGTCAACTGCCGCAATAATCCCGGTGCCTTTGGATGGGTAAATAGCCTCTCGTAATGTTGTCGGGTCATGGATTTTGCCGGAAACCAACCAATTGGCTAAAAAGGCAATCGGGTCGCCATGAGAAACTAAAATACTGCTTTCGCCCGGCTGAAGAAATTGGACTGTTTGTTTAAAAGCCCGCTTCATTCTGGACAGCACGTCTTCCCGGGACTCGTGCTTATATTTACCCCATGTTTGAAGGTCATAACAATTGCCGTCTGATTTTTGCCATTGATCCAGAAGTAGGCCTTCCAAATATGGTCCGGGCGCATAAATTTCATCAAGGTCATCAGTAATAGTTATTTTTATATTAAGAATAGCACCTAAAATCTCAGCTGATTCTTGAGTCCGGCTTTCCGGACTGGAAAAAATCCGTTGGCAATCAAGTTCAAGCCGGGTTATTAATTGACCCAGATTCACTAATTGTTTTTTGCCTTCTGCAGACAAATGAATAATATCTTCAGGCTTCATAACCGCATCGCGGTTATAAACTATTTTTTTAGGATTATTTAATTCGCCATGCCGGATGATTATTATAAATTTTGCTTCGGTACTTTTTAAACCATCCAAGCGTTTTTTTAATTCAACCCATGATTTTAAATTGGTTAAGGAAATTTTTTCAGCGCTCACAGGGTTTTGAGAACTGTTTGGCTGATTTTTTCCGGAGAAAGACCAAGCTGATCGCGCAAATATGCTTGTGAACCAAGTTTTTCAGGGTAAAAATCAGGTAAAGCCAGGCGTTTGAACTTAGTTGCTAGGCCAGCTTCAGCCAAGATTTCAGCCACCGCACTGCCAAAGCCGCCAACAATACTGGTTTCTTCAAGAGTAAAAATTACTTTGGTTTGGCGGGCAGTTTTTAAAATCAATTGTTTATCAAGCGGTTTAACTGTTGGAAAACTAATTATGCGGGTTGAGATACTCTGAGTTTTGAGGATTTTTCTGGCTTTAAGCGCGTTACCCAAAAGCGCCCCGCTAACCAGTAAAGCCACATCTTTACCTGGCTTAACTATTAAACCTTTGCCAAATTTTAGTTTGGGAGGTTTGCTATAAACAGCATCATCATAGCCTTTGGCAGAGCGGATGTAAGCAGGACCTGATTGTTGATAAGCTGTTCTAACTACCCAATCGGCCTCAATTGAATTAGCCGGACAAAAAATCTTCATGTTCGGCAAAACCCGCATAATAGCCACATCTTCTAAAGCATAGTGGGTGGCGCCATAATTACCATAACTTAAGCCGGCGCCGGCGCCGATAATTTTAACATTCAAATTTTGGTAACAAAGGTCAATTTTAATTTGCTCAAACGCCCGCATGGAAACAAAAGTGGCAATTGAGTAAACAAAAACTTTTTTTCCGGATAAAGCCAGCCCGGCGGCCACGCCGATCATGTTTTGTTCAGCTACCCCTATATTAAAAAAGCGCCGGGGAAATTTTTCCGCAAACGCTTCTAAGTAAGAAAAACCCAGATCACCGGTGAGCAGAAAAACTCCCGGGTCTTTAACAGCTAACTTAATCAAACGACTAACAATTGCTTTTCTCATGTTTGGTTAATTTCTTTTAGACCTTTTTCCAGTTCATTTTTATCAGGTGAATGATAATGCCAGAATAAGCTATCTTCTATAAAAGAAACCCCTTTGCCTTTTATGGTGTGGGCAATTAAAAGACTCGGTTGTTTTTTCTGCCAAGGCACTGAGCTTAAATTTTTAACCACTTGGGTTAAGTTGTGACCGTCAATTTCCTTAACGCTCCAGCCAAAAGCCTGCCACTTTTTTTTAAGCGGTTCTAAATTTAGCACTTCATTGGTCCGGCCAAAGGCTTGGATTTTATTGTAATCAATAATAGCCACTAAATTATCCAGTTGGTGGTGAGCGCCAAATAAAGCTGTTTCCCAAACAGCGCCTTCATCACATTCGCCATCGCTTAATAAGACAAAAGTACGGTAGGGTTTTTTATTGTGTTTGGCGGCCAAAGCCAAGCCGGCGCCAATTGCCAAACCATGACCAAGCGAGCCGGTAGAAACTTCTACTCCGGGAATTTTATTCAAAACCGGATGGCCGGAAAAAAGCGAACCGTTAAGGCCGTATTCCCGCAGTCTTTGTTTGGGAAAAAAACCGGCCTCAGCCAAAATAGCGTATAAAGTTGCCGCCGCATGCCCTTTACTGAGAATAAAACGATCCCGTTCAGGCCAATCTGGTTTTTCAGGTTTGATTTTAAGAATTTCAAAATAAAGAGCAGTAAGAATTTCTACGCAGGAAAAGCAGCCGCCAACATGTGAAGCTTGAGCTTCATAGACCATGTGTAAAACAGCCTGACGGATGTTTTTAGCGTGAATTGTTAACTTGTGGGCCATTAGTTAAAAATAATCTTGATACTAATACAGTGTATACCAGCGAAAGGTTGGCGGTAAAGCGGTTTTTAAATTATATTGCGGCCGCCAACCTAAAATCCGCCTGGCCTTTTTATAACTGAGCGACTGAAAGGGGATTTCGTTTTTAGCCGTATTCATGATTTTATACTTGACTTTAGAGTTAAGGATTTTTTCCGCCTGCCTGATTAACTCTACAACTGAAAGCATATCGTCTGAAGAAAAATTAAATGCCTCACCTTGGCATTTTTCAATTTGAGTGGCTAAATCAAGATAACCAATAACAACATCTTTAACATAAACATAATCACGGACAAATTTGCCATTACTCCGGACAGTTAGAGTTTTTTTAGTGATAATTGATTTAATAATATCAGGAATAATTCGGCTAAAATTCAGATCGCCCGGACCATAAATATTGCCAAACCGGGAAACAGCCACCGGTAGACCATAGGTTTTAAAATAAGTTTGGGAAATTAAATCAGCGGCTGATTTGGAAACTTCATAAGGGTGATCACCCCGCAGCGGATCGGTTTCTTCATAAACCTTATTAAGTTTGCCATAGGCTTTATCTGATGAGGCAACAACTATGGCTTTTATTTTGCCATAAAGCCGGGCGGCTTCAAGCACATTGGCTGTACCCATAATATTGGTTTCCAGAGTTTCTAAGGGGTTGTAATAAGCTGTGTCTACAATTGCCTGAGCGGCTAAATGAAAGATGTAGTCAATTTCGTATTTGGTGACTATGTCCCAAACCCGTTTAAAATCTTTAATATCTCCATCAACCAAAACAACTTTTTGCCCTAATTTTTTGAAATTAAAATAAGATTGTGGATCATGACTGCGCTTAGGCACAATAACTTTAGCTTTTAAATTGACCAGCTTTTCAGTCAAGTGACTGCCAACTAAACCATAGCCGCCAGTGACTAGGATATTTTGATGGGCAAGCTGGGAATACTTTTTTGTCACTGCCATACTTTCCAGGGCGGGCGGGCAGAAGACCAAAGCTGATTTAATCCGGTAACTTCTTTATAGGTGTCCATACAATACCAGAAACCATCGTGTTTATAAAGTGAGAGTTGTTTTTCCTTAGCCAAGCGCACTAAGGCTGGGTGTTCGGTTTCTCCCGGCTTCAGATATTTAAAAAAACGCTTATCAAAAACCATGTAGCCGCCATTGACCCAATCGGCTAAAACCGGTTTTTCTTCAAAATCCCTGACGAGATTATTTTTCCTCATTTTAACTAAACCATACTTTGAACGAGGATGAACACCGGTAATCGTGCCAATGGTTTTTTGTTTTTTATGAAATGCCACCAGTTTTTTAATATTTAAATCTGTGACACCATCACCATAAGTAACCAAAAAACAGCGATCGTTTTTGGGAATATATTTTTGACAGCGAAGAATTCTTTCGCCCGGTTCAGTGTTTAAACCGGTATCAACAAAAGTGATTTTAAAATCGTCAACCTCTGAGCGGTTTTCTAAATGAAACTTTTTTTTATAAGTCGTAGTATCTAAAGTAAAATCAGAAGTAAAGGCCTTTTGGTTTAAAAAGAAGTCTTTAATATAATCAGCTTTATAGCCCAAAGCCAGAATGAATTCATTAAAACCGTGGTGGCTGTAGATTTTCATAATATGCCAAAGAACAGGTTTTCTGCCCACATAGATCATGGGTTTGGGTTTGAATTCAGTTTCTTCTTTTAGTCTGGTGCCGGTGCCGCCGCAGAGAATAATAGTTTTCATATTAACATAGCGATTTTATTCACTTTTAAACAAAAAAACAACCCCGCTCATTATTAAAGTAATGCCAATGAGTTTAAAAAGAGTAATTTTTTCCTGAAAAAATACTGCTGAAACTATTAAAATAATGATATAGGTAATACTCATTGAAGGAAAAGCAATTGAAAGGGGAAATTTTTTCAGCACAAAAAGCGCCAAAATCGATGAAAGCGCGTAAAAAACATAACCGCTAAAAACATAAGGGTTAAGCAGGGTTTTTAAAAGAGAGACTAGTTGAGGTTCAGGCGGGCTGACAGAAACGCCTTTTTTAAGCAGAATTTGACCTAAGGAAAGCAGGGCAATCGCTGAAAATAACAATAAATATTTCATTATAGTTAAATTACTGTAGACTTGTTATTAGTTGATTTATATAATATCAAAGGCGCAATGAAAAGTCTTAAGCTAAACAGTCTGGTTTTCCCGGAAGTTAAAGTTGTCCGCTTTGGCCGCTATCGTGATGAGCGGGGTTATTTTGCGGAAACTTTTCGCCGCTCAGATTTTGATCAGACCGGTTTTCTTAAAGAAACAAACCTTTTTCAGTCAAATGAAAGTTATTCGCAAACAAATGTTATCCGCGGTTTACACTTTCAGTGGAATCCTTATATGGGTAAGCTGGTTCGAACCATGTTTGGCCACATGGTTGATTTGATTTTAGATATTCGTCTTGGATCACCGAATTTTGGTCGGATTATTGCTTATGATATGCCGAGCAAACCTGAAGATGATAAAGCTGAATGGATTTGGGTGCCGCCCGGCTTTGCCCACGGTAATTTCTTTTTAGCGCCGACAATGTTAGAGTATGTTTGTTCAAGTGAATATAATCCCAATTGTGAAGCCGGCATTTCGCCTTTAGCCACAGACATTGATTGGTCTAAGTGCGACCAGAAAATAAAACAGCAGTTTGATAAAATAGCCGCTTCAGCCATTATGACGGATAAAGATCGCCAGGGAATGAATTTGGCCGCTTGGGGAAAAGACCCCCGTTCCAAAAACTTTACTTATTAACCTTTAAAAACTGGCTGAAAAATATGATTAATAAAACTGATATAGTTATTCTTGCGGCCGGAAAATCTTCCCGCTTCTGGCCATTATCAGAAGATAGTCATAAAAGCATGACTCCTCTCTTGGGAAAACCAATTTTAGAATATATGCTGCTAGAGCTTAAAAAGGCAGGTGTATTAAAAGTAATTTTGGTTGTTTCCGAACCCGGCAAAAAATATTTTGAGACAAGAAAAAGACTGGGTATTTCTATTGATTATATTATTCAGAAAGAGCCTTTAGGCCAAGCTAATGCAATTTTAGCCGCTAAAGATAAAATTGC
>JAHJAY010000003.1 GCA_018813815.1 Patescibacteria group bacterium
CTTAAGCAGCAAA
This sequence comes from Patescibacteria group bacterium, assembly GCA_018813815.1. Classification (GTDB taxonomy): domain Bacteria; phylum Patescibacteriota; class Microgenomatia; order UBA1400; family JAHJAY01; genus JAHJAY01. The sequence continues at coordinate 14 of JAHJAY010000003.1, forward strand.
TCTCTTTTCTGCGCTGGTACTTTACTTTCAGCCGGGTTAAAAACAAAGATGATCTTAAGAAATTATGGGACTGCTGGAAGAAGCGGCTATAACTTCGTTTACCAATACATTTCCTTACTTAAACTAAAAAACGCTAGTTTTATCTCTTTTTAAAACCCAACTGCTTCTGTATACTAATTATTAAGATGGAAGATCATCCTATACCGCAAAACATCAGCGCTTATCAGTTTCGTCTGGTAGGCAGCATGACTTTAAAACAGTTTTTAGAGCTGGCCGGTGGAATAATTATAGCCTGGATTTTAATCAGCTCCAAGCTTAATGCTCTCATCAAATGGCCGTTGAGCCTATTATCTGGCTTATTCGGAGCCGGTCTGGCTTTTTTCCCGATTGAAGAACGGCCGCTTGATCAATGGCTTATTAACTTTATTCGCTCAATCTATTCACCCACCCAATTCATCTGGCATCAAAGCCAGCCGTTGGTAAAATTTTTACAGCCAAGAAAAGCTTTAGATAAAAACCTTCGGCCATTACCAAATCGCCAGAAAACAAACTCAGCTCTGGAAAGTTATTTAAAAACTCTGCCCAACATTAACCCCCACTCACCTTTAGATCAAGCCGAAGCTAGTTATTTATCTCGAGTTCAAGCCCTTTTTAGCACTATTAAACCCAAGCAGGAAGATATTGTAATTAAACACTTACCCATGACCAAACCAGCTATCACCGGTATTAAAGTGCGACGCTTAATGCCTTTAGCTGAAGCTAAAAAAGCCCAGCAACCGCGGCCGCTTAAAGCTATTGATGTTCCTATTGACCAAGCAGTTAAAATAGGTACATCAACCAAACCAATGAATAAACAATCAACAGGCCAAACAAATAAAAAAGTCATACCAAGCAAACCAACACCTGTAATCAAAACCAAACCAGTACAATCTAAGGGTAAAATTATCCCGGTCAAATTTGTACCCCAGCTTCCTCTACCTTATAAACCCAAAGAGCCTAATTTAATTGTCGGCATGGTTTTTGATGCTCAGGACCATATTCTGATCAACACTATTATTGAAATTAAAGACGCGGAAGGCAACCCGGTTCGGGCATTAAAAACCAACCGCCTGGGACAATTTTCCATTGCTACACCTTTAAAAAACGGCCGCTATTTAATTGAAGCAGAACACACAGAAAAACATTTTGATATAATGAGCTTGGAAGCTAAGGGAAAAATTATCCCGCCAATTGAAATCAGATCTTACGATTAACTATTATGCCTGCCCAAACAAAACCATTAAAAACAATTGCTACCACTCAACAGCATTTGCCGATCCACACTATTCAAGATAATCTAATAGTCTTGAAAAACAGCTCATGCGCTTTAGTGCTTCGCGTTTCGGCAGTTAATTTTGGCTTATTATCTGAGGCAGAACAAGACGCTACTATTTACGCTTACGCCAATTTTATTAACTCTTTATCTTTCCCTATTCAAATTTTAATCCGCTCGCAAAAAAAAGATGTCAGCGCTTATTTAAAAGCCCTGGCCGATCTGGAAAATAAACAAAAAAACCCCTTATTACAAGATAAAATCAAAAGCTACCGGGCTTTTGTTGAAAAAATAGTTAAAGAAAATGAAGTTTTGGACAAGAAATTCTATATCAGTATTCCTTTTGCCAATATCGAACTCGGGCTCACTCAAGGTATGGCCGGCAGTTTAAAAAAAACAAGCGCGCCCAGTTATCCAGTAGATTATATTTTAGAAAGAGCTAAAACCGCGCTTTATTCTAAACGCGACCATTTACTGCGCCAACTCCAACGGCTAGGCTTAAAAGCTGAACAACTGAACACCCAAGATCTAATTGAATTGTTTTACAATATTTACAACCCCGATACGGCTGACACTCAACGCTTTACTCAAACTGAAGATTATGAAGTCCCGCTGGTAGGAGCAGCAGTAAAAACATGAAACTACCTTTCAAAAAATCTAAACCAGCTACCAACAACCAGCCAACTGCTGCACCTCCCATCACCAGCAGTCAAACAGCCTTATCTCAAGGCATGGTCTCAGTTCAGGATATTATTGCTCCGGCGGCACTAGAGGTTGATTTTAACCATGTTAAAATCGGCAATACTTATTTACGCACTTTATTTGTTTGCGGCTATCCCCGATTTGTTAATGCCAATTGGCTGGCACCGCTGATTAATTTTGACCATACTTTAGACATCAGCATATATATTTATCCTGTAGCCGGCAAAGGCATTCTTGAAGATCTAAAAAGGAAAATCGGTGAAATGGAAGCAGAAATCCAAACCGACCTTCAAAGGGGAAAAATTGCCGATATTCAAACCAAGGTAAAGTTGGAAGATGCCAAATCGCTTCAGTCTCAACTGGCTAAAGGAGCGGAAAAGTTTTTCCAATTTGCTCTTTATATTACCATCCCTGCTTCCTCGATTGAAGAATTGAATACCATTACCCACCAAGTTCAGTCTACACTCGGCTCATTATTAATTATTACCAAACCAGCCTCATTACAAATGGAAGATGGCTTTAAAACTTCTTTACCGATTTGCCAAGACAAACTATTAATCACCCGCAACATGGACACCACCTCTTTGGCAACCACTTTTCCTTTTACCTCATCAGAGCTAACTGCCAACGAAGGCATACTTTACGGCATCAACGAACACAACAACTCTTTAATTATTTTTGACCGCTTTACCATGGAAAACGCCAACCTCGTAGTTTTTGCTAAATCCGGTGGCGGCAAATCTTACTTAATCAAACTTGAAGCCCTTCGTGCTTTAATGTTTGGAACAGAAATCCTGGTGATTGACCCGGAAAATGAATACTATTCTCTTTGTCAGTCAGTTGGCGGTCAATATTTAGATTTTTCTTTTGACTCACCCACTAAAGTCAACCCTTTTGACCTATCTCAAGTTTATGATGAGGAAGAAAACGAGCTGGGTTTAAAAATTCTTTCACTCCACTCTTTGTTTAAAATCATCATGGGACAATTAACCCCAAATGAAGAAGCCATTCTCGATCGAGCCCTGGTTTTAAGCTATAAACAAAAAGGCATCACCCCGGAACCGGCAACTCAAAAAAGAGAACCGCCGCTTTTAGAAGATCTTTATAAAGTCCTGATCGGCATGGAAGAAAAAGAAGCTTCTTCTTTGGCATCTCGACTAGAAAAGTATGTTAAGGGCTCTTTACGCGGCATCTTTGATCAACATTCTAATGTTGACATAAAAAACCCCTTTACGGTCTTTAGTATTAAAAATCTGGAAGACAAGCTTCGGCCAATTGCCATGTTTATGATTCTTGATTTTATCTGGACCAGAATCAAAAGAGATTTGAAGCGCCGCCTTTTAATTGTTGATGAAGCCTGGTACTTGATGCGTCAACCTGATTCAGCCGCATTTTTATATGCCATGGCTAAACGGGCCAGAAAATACTATCTGGGTTTAACTACTATTACCCAGGATGTTTCCGATTTTTTAAACTCTGACTATGGCAAAGCAATTGTTACCAATTCTTCAATCCAAATATTAATGAAACAGTCACCAGCCGCTATTGACCAAGTAGCCCAGACCTTTTACCTCTCTCAGGGAGAAAAAAACCTCTTGCTTTCATCTGATATTGGTGAAGGCCTGTTTTTTGCCGGTCAAAATCATGTAGCCATCAAAGTTGTTGCTTCACCCGAAGAACATCGCTTGATTACCTCAAATCCAGAGGAATTGCTGGAAAGACAGAAACAAAACCCTACTCCTGCACTCGCACCGGCATAATCACATGAAGCCAATTACTCCCGCCCTTTTCCCGGAACAAACCCGGTTCCAACGGACCGGAAAAACTAAACTCGACTCTTTCCTGTTTAGCTGCGCTTAAAAAATCCAGCAAATAACGGCTGTTAAAAGCAATTTCCCCTTGTTCACCGGTTACTTCGGCTTCCAATCGGGTAAGGCTTTCCCCGAGTTCCGGCGCATTAGCACTTACCTCTAGGGTAGTTTTTAAAACTTTAAAACGAACAATATTGGCTCCGTCGCGGGCAAAAATGGCCGCTGTTTTAACCGCGCTAGTTAAAGCTTGCTTATCAAGCTCCAGCTTGGTTTTTTCTTCCTGGGGAATAACTTTATTAAAATCAGGAAACTGTCCTTCAATTAATTTAGAAACCAACTCAACCTCACCTGTTCCCCAAATAATCTGACCACCTTCACTAGAAACCGCCATAACCACTCCCTCTTCCTGTTTGCCCCCCATTAACCGACCAACCTCTAACAATGCCCGGGCCGGCACTAGCCATTTACCCGGCTTAACTTCAGTTTTATTTTTTACAGTCGCTAAAGACAAACGGTAACCATCAGTGGCAACCGCAGACCAGTTTTTACCTGACTGGTTTAATAATACTCCGGTCAAAGTCGGCCGGCCCTCATCAAGTGAAGCAGCAAAAACAACCTGCTCAATTATCCTGTTTAAATCCTCTTTGACAAGATCAGTTTTAAAAATCGGTTTTTTATTACCCTTCAAGCTTAGCACCTGAGGAAATTCAGCCGCGTTGATACCTAAAATTACCGAATGTTGTCCAGCACAAGAAACCATCAACTTTTCCCCTTTAACTTCAAGTTCAATCTGACTTTTAGGCAAAAGATTAACCAATTCCAAAAAAATTTTAGCCGGTATAGTAATTTTGCCCGGTTTTTCTATTTTTGCTCCTAACCATAGATTAACTCCGATTTCTAAATTAGTGGCAGAAACTTTTAAACGGCCGCTTTCTGTCGTTAGTAAAACATTATTTAAAATTGGTAATTGGACTTTGGTAGCAGTAATTCTGCTGGCAATTCCTAAACCAAAAAGTAGATTTTCCTGTAAAATCGTTAATTTCATAAATTCTCCTTTTAATAAGTTTAATAGTAATAGTAATAGTAGGCAATGTTTAAAAGTGCAAAAACAGAGTAGTTTTGATAAAACATTGTTTAAAACAACTATTTTATTTGTGGATAAATTTGTGAATAAGTCTGGGTTTTTAGTGGAAAAGTGTAAAAGTCAATTGATTTTTTTCACAAACTCACAATTAATAAAAAGTTATCTCCTTTCTTTTAACAAGCTTATTAACAACTAAAAAAATCCTTGTTTAATTGCCGCCATATCAAGGCGAAGCTGTTCTGATATAGTTAGCTCTTTAGTGATTTTTTTAACTGCATGTAAAACAGAAGTATGATCTCGGCCGCTGAAAATTTGGCCGATTTTAACTACCGGGGTTTTGAGTTCAGTGCGAATTATATACATGGCTATATGGCGAGCGTCCGCTAAGTGTTTTAAGCGTCGTTTCCCCCGAACCTGCTGGATTTTAAGCTGATAATAATTGGATACAACCTCAATTATTTCAATTGGTGTGGCTTTTATTTTCTTTTCCGGTCGTTGGCCGACTTTACCGAGAACTGCCTGGGCCATTTCTGGAGTAATTGGTTGTTTTTTGGCTTGGCTTTCTGAGCCAAGCCGCATCAGCGTGCCTTCAAGGCGGCGGGTGGATTCAACATTAGCAGCAATTAGTTGGGCTACATCCATTGGTAACGGAATATTGGCGGATTGGGCTTTAATTAATAAAATTGCGGTTCTTAACTCAAAATTAGGTTCTTGAATATCTACCATTAAACCGCCTTCAAAACGGGAACGCAGTCTATCTTCCAGTCCTTTAATTGTTTCCGGTAATTCGTCTGAGGTCATGATAATTTGCCCGCCTATACTTTGAATGGTGTTAAAAGTGTGAAAAAATTCTTCCTGAACAGTATTTTTGCCGGCGATAAATTGAATATCATCAATTAAAAGTACTTTGGCCGAACGGTATTTTTTTCTAAAAGAGCCAGTGCTTTTTTGCCGGATGGCGCCAATAATTTCATTGGTAAATTCTTCACTGGTACAATAAACTAAAGCAGTTTCCGGATTTTTTTCCAGAATTCGACGACCGACAGCTTGCATTAAATGGGTTTTGCCTACGCCTACGCCACCGTATAGAAAGAGCAAATGATAGGCCGCGCCCGGTTTTTCTGCCACTGCCTGAGTGGCGGCATAAGCCATTTCATTAGTTGAAGACACGGCAAAGTTGGCAAAGGTAAAATCTGGTCGCAGGCAGGCTTTAACGATCGCTTTTTTTATAACTTGAGATTTACTGGCGGTTTTTTGCTGGAAAAGCGGACCACTGTCAGTGGTTTTGTCTGTTTTAATAGGAATTGGTCTGGTTTTAATCACAAAAACCGGCTCGTTTTTTTTCTTAGTGAGCCGATCTAAAATTTCTTTGATTTGTCCATAATAACGATTTTCTATAGTTTCTCGATGAAACGGATTGGGGGTGGCGATTTTGATCAGCTGTCTTTGTTTATCAATTTCTTTAATTTCTACAATATAAGTAGTAGCTAAGAAAATAGAAAAATTAGCCCGAGATAAACTTAACTCAAGTTCGCCTAAAACTGCTTTCCACAATTCAACTTTGTTCACAAGCTGATCCTTCCTGGGCAGACAGGCTAATTTAATCAAGAAGCTTTAAGGGTTTTCCACAGACTGACTTCATATTAAGCGGTTTTTCCACAAGCCGTCAACCCGCAAAAACTGGGTCAAAATAAGTCAGTTAAGCGATTCTGGTTCGTGTAGGTGAATAAGTTAAGATACATTTGCGACATTGATGTTTAGTGGATCACTACGCCAAAGCCTACCCCATTTTTAGTAGAATACGAGGCTATAGGAGGTGGACTAAGATGCTTTGTAGCCTACGAAAGTTTAGTCATGAGGA
>JAHJAY010000004.1 GCA_018813815.1 Patescibacteria group bacterium
CTGATATTCTGCTTTTGCAATATTTATCTGATATTTCCTCCAATGATCAGACTTTCATAGTTGTACCGGAAAGCTTATGGGTGTTTTTAGGTCTTATTCCTTTTATTCCCGGATTAATTAAAAGGCGACAGCGAAAAAATAAAAATAATCTAGTAAAATAAGCATATGAAGCAAAAACGCATTTTTAAGCTGGCTTTGGCTGCATTAGCAATAATGCTGATGGTTTTGCCTTTTACTTTGAGCATTAATGATATTTTGACGCGGACAATTGAGGGTTTGGGCTGGTATCAATGGATTCAGGATAATATTGTTCCTTGGGAAGTGCGTTTGATTGGGGTAATGGTTCGGCCATTAAAAATTGATTTTGTGGCTTACCCTGAGGGTTTTACTGCCAATGGTATTTATGCCAAGCTAAGCTGGAATTGTTTAGGTTGGCAAAGCCTGCTTTTATTTTTAGTCAGCTTGCCTTTTGGTTTTAAAGGCGGGGAATATACTTGGTTTTCTAAACTTGAGGCCTTTTTAATTGGTATTTTAGGCACGTTTTTAATTAATTTATTAAGAATTACTTTTACCGTGGTTTTACTGGTAGTTTCCCGGCCGCTTTATGCGATTGTTTTCCATGATTATTTAGCCGCGATTATGACGATAATATGGTTGGTGGTTTTTTTGGTGGTTTTCTTATAGTTTTGTGTTAGAGGAGAGGGAATAATGTTTCCGTCAAGAACATCATTAATACCAGTTCAAATTGCTTTGGCTCGATTTTTAGAAACTAACGGTTGGGGAGCGGTGTTTAAAAATTACCCTTATTGGTATTTAGGCACAACGCCATTTCGCTACCTCACCGGACCGATTTTTCCCGGTCTGTTAGTAATGGTTCATAAGATTTTACCCAACATTAGTTTGTTTGAAGCAGTTTTTTTGGTGTTGGGATTGGTTTGGCCGTTGGGCGCAGTTGGCGTTTATTTGTTATTAAGACAATTGGGCGGGAAGAAAAGCTTGGCTTTAATCGCCGCCTTGCTTTATTTTTTTGGTCCGTTAACGGTTTGGTTATTTTCTTTTTCTGATGGTTTAAGTTTAATTGGCTCTTTAACCTTGCCCTTTGTGCTATATATATATTTGCGTTGGTTAAAACAACCCAGCCGAACCAACATAACTTTCTGCATCATTTCTATATGTTTTGCAATATTGCTTAATAGTTTGATGGTACCGTCTTTGTTCTTAGGTATGGCCGCAGTACTTTTGGCTACCACTAGTTGGAAAAAAATCGAGAAAAAGATTAAGAGCAGCTTACTAATTATTATTTACTGTTTATTAATTACCAGTCTTTGGTATGCGCCCGGATATTGGTGGCAGGTAATTATTGCTCCGTCTTTTGCCGGTAAATCGCTTTTTCAGGTTATTAGTCAATTGGGTCAGCTTTTACCAATAGTTCTTGCTCTTAGTCTGGCGATTGTTTCAAGCAAGAGTAAAAACATTAATCATAAAACGCCGGTTATTAAGTTTACTTTTTACTGGTTGTTTATTTTTGGTTTTTTGACTCTGATGCGTTTTATTGCTGATCCGGATTTTTGGCTGGATTGGTTGGCTTATGGTTGGGAATTGCAATTAGGTTTGGCAGTGGCCATTGGTTTATGGGTTAGCCGATGCTGGAATTCCCCAAGCCAGGCGGTTTCACCGAGGATCTCGTTCAAGCTAGTGCTTGCCGGGACTGCTTACTGTTTACTATTTACTGTCATTTTTAAAACCCGAATTATTGATCGGTTCCAGCAAGATATTACTCGGTCAGTTGAGTATCGGATTAGCTATCAATTATCCAAATTAATGAAGCCGGACGAAAGGGTTTTCTTATCCGGTTCGTCGGTTTTTTGGTTGAATGCTTTTTTTGATATTTCTCAAGTGCGAGGCGGAAATGATCGCGCTTCAGTTGATCCGGACTGGAGAGCGGCTGCTTGGGAAATAAGGGAAGGGCAAGAAGTGAATAAAACAATAAAGGCTCTTGAAGATTTAGGGGTTTCCTGGCTGGTGGTTCACACGCCTGCAAGTCTGGAGCTTTACCATGATTTTAAATATCCGGAAAAATTCGAAGACGTTGGCGGTTTAGAAAAGGTTTATGATCAAAGTGGGGATAGGATATATAGAGTACTGCCTTAAAAAATTGTAAATATTTTTACTTCATAATCAACGATTGAATTAAAAATCCCAAAAGCAGGGTGGTGCCCAAGCTTAAACAGGTAATGATAATTAATTGTTTCCAGGGTAAGTTTTTAATTTTTTCTTTTGGAATGAGTTTAAAGCGGTGTTTTTTATTATTCATAACTAAATCAAGCTGTTGTTTGGTATAATAGCGCCTATTAGTCGGGGAGCGAGAGGCTTTAATCTGGCCTCTTTTTTCCCAGCGCCTTAAAGTATCTCGAGAAACTCCAAGATATTCAGCCGCTTGACCAATAGGAACCCATGGCGGTTTTTGATAAGGCTTTATCATTGTTTTCAAATATAGAATATACCCGAGGTGTTGTCAAAAGCTTTTTTTGTAGTAAAGTTGCTATAATTAAAATAAATTTAACATACATGGAAAATCATAAAAAACCGGCCAAAGACACAATTGGCTTTATTGTTTTAGGTATTTCTTCTTTGTTTTGGTTGATTTTCCGTTCCGGTAAAAAGCCTTCACGGCTTCAATATCCATGTCAAAAAATTGCCGCTTCAAATTCAGCTGTTTTTTTGGCTTGGTTAACTTCTGTGTTTAGCGGTCATTGGCTTTATAAAAAAACCAAACAACATTTGACTTTGACCCGAGTGGGATTAGCGGCGGCTATAGTGCTTTTAGTTTTTTCCGGAATTAAAACTTATAAAGTAGTTAAATCTAAGTATTTTTGGCAGCATGAAGTGATTGGTCAAAGTAGTAGCCGGGTAGTGGCGGTTCATGACAACCGTTCGGTAGGCTCAGGCGGGGTTTATTATACTCAAGTTAATCAGGGCTATGTGGATTCAATGGTGGCTAATGGCATTTTGGCTTTAGCCGGCGAATCAACTGTTGGTGGCGCTTGGGATAGATTGTTTAGGAATCACAATGGCGCTGTTGGTTATCAATCCGGAGAAAAGATTGCCATTAAAGTGAATTTTAATAATGCTTGGCAGGGAGATGATAGTTTTAATGCCTTGCCTCAAGCAATAAACTCAATGATTAATCAATTGGTGAGTGAAATTGGAGTAAACCCGGGCGATATTTATATTTATGAGGTCAGTCGGCCAATTCTCCAGTATTTTCGAGATCGGATTGATCAAGGGGTTAATTTTGTTGATAGCGATAATGTTAATGCTTTTTGCGGTTGGGATAGTAATTATGTTTATTTTGAGTCAGACAGTAATCACAGCAATTGTGCTGATGCTTATCGCAATGTGCCTTATTTTATTACCGGTAGAAACTCAAGTTGTGCTCATAATATCAAATATTTGATTAATGTGCCCTTAATGCGGGCGCATGGTATGGCCGGGGTGACTTTTGCTTTTAAAAACCACTATGGTTCAATTCCCGGGGGAGCAGTGCCGGAAGTGGCTCATAAGGGAATCAGGATTGATAATAACCGCGATGATGTAGGAGACTATGTTTTTGGCTGTTATGATACGGCTGAAAGAGGGATGCCTTTAATTCAATTAAATAGCCAGCCGGCTTTTAAAGACAAATCATTTTTAATTTTAGGCGACGGCTTATTTGCTCATTCTTATACTAATACTGCTTATCCCAACTCAATTCCGGAGATCCTGTTTTTTTCCCAGGATATTGTGGCTCACGATAGCGTTATGTGGGATTATTTTAATTCTCATGTTAACAGCGTCAATGATAATAGCCGGAATTACATTGCTTTAGCGGCTCAGCATGGTTTAGGGACATATGAACATGTAGGCGATCCGCTGGTTAATGATTATTCGCGAATTGATTTTGTTTATTGTAATCCTGATTGTCCTGGAATCAGTCCAGCGCCAACTAATACGCCGGCGCCGACCAGTATGCCAACCCCCAATCCAATTAGCGAAATCTTTAAGGTTTTATTTAACTGGGGCAATAATGGCGGAGAAGTGGATTTTAACAGTGACGGCGAGGTCAATAGTTTTGATTTTAGTTGGGTGGTTCGATAAACTTAAACCAATGAGGCAAAAATATTGGTTATTAATAGTGGGCTGTATCTTAGGGCTTTTTTTGTTTAACTTTCAAAATTGGTTTTCGGTTAAAGCTCAAAGCACTACCTATTTAAATAATGGTGGTTTTGAAAATGGAGAGGTTGGCTGGCAAGACGGAGCCAATGTTTTTACGGTTCAGAGTGGGGTGGCCCGTATTGGTAGTGCCGCCAGATTAGCCGGCAGCGGCAGTTTGGCTCAGCAATGGATAAGTCTTGATCCGGGAAACTATACCTTAAAAGGCTGGATCAGGCTTGATTCAGTCACCGGAGGGTCTTGGGGCGGTGTTAGGGCTCAAATAATTAATGATAGTTGGCAGGAATTAGGTACTACCGGTTATTTAGATGCTTCAAATACAGTGCTGGGGGATTGGTTAAACGTGGCTGTTAATATTAATTTAAATGTTCCAACTAATATTGGAGTACAGCTTGGTTCGCATAGTGACCGGACTTTTGTAGCTTATTTTGATGAATTTAGCTTATTTAAGAAAATCGATAATATTCCGCCGGTAACCAACCCCAAAGCTTTAACTGCAGTTAGTGGTCAGGCGCCATTGACAGTTCAACTTCAGGCCAATGCCAGCGATTCTGACGGAGTAATTGAAGTTTATCAATGGGATTTTGGCGACGGCGGTTATGAGACAGTTGCTAACCCAAACTATATTTTTCACTCTAAAGGAAACTACGCGGTTAAGTTAACTGTATATGATGACAGTGGAGATTCAGCTGAAGGGTTGATAAATGTGGTTGTGACTGATCCGGAAGCGCCAACAATTAATATTAACACTTCAACTAACGTCACCATGAATGAGTTTATTGATTTAACCGGTACCGTGTCTGATAACGGACAAGTAGTGGGATTAACTTGGGACAATATTAATTATGATCAAGCTGGTTCTTTGGCCAATCCTGGTAGTGCTTGGTCTATTGCCCATATTCCTTTAAAACCAGGCAATAATGAAATTTTAGTTACGGCTATTGATAATAACCATCAAGTAGCGACCGATATCTTAAATGTTTACCGGAATATTAATGGACCAGTTATTTCTAATATCCAAACTATTGCTAATACAGTTAATGTTTATGAAAAGTTTGAAGTTAAATTTAATCTTCAAACAGTGGCTGATTATTATCTTTTTCCTTATGATGAAAATGCACCATATGATCGAGACAGTAAAACCGGCATAACTGTTGAGGGAGTTTTTACTACTCCTTCCGGTCAACAAATAATTCAACCCGGCTTTTACCTGAAGGATGTTCAGCTTGATGGCAGCTGGCAAGCTGGTCGCTATCGGGAAACTCCGGTTAATAATTGGATAGTGCGTTTAAGTCCTCAGGAAGTGGGTAATTGGAAATTTTCTCTTAAAGCCAAAGATGCTTCCGGAGAAACTCTAGCCGCTGGTGGCAGTTTTGAAGCCCGGTCAGCACTCAAACCCGGTTTTATTAAGGTCAGCAGTCGGGATTCGCGTTATTTTGAGTTTTCCAACGGAACATTGTTTTGGCCCATGGGCCTATTAGTAATGATTATCAACAGAATAAAGATCATGGTATGAATTTAGTTCGTCCCTGGATGGGTGGCCAGGGTGCCTACTCGACAAATTTTGCCCGTTGGATTTCTTCTTCTGAAAGGCATAGCAATGAAGGGGTAATGACTCGATTGAATTATCAACAACATTATCCGGGTCACGAGCTATCTTATGATTTATTTTATCCTGAAGGCTTTAGGTTTTGGCTGACTCCCTGGGAAAATGAATTGTTCGGGGCTAGATTTAAGCCTAACACTAAATATCAGATTAAATTACGCTATAAAATTACTAATTTGGCTGGCCCAAGAAATCCGGCGCATCCTTATGGTTTTGTTATTAAAACTCATGGTTTTTTGAGCCATGAAACCGGCCTGGAAGCCACGGAAGAAGCTTTGCGTGGTAAGCCATCAATAATTGACCACGTTAATGTTAATCAAGGTTGGCATACTTAGTTTAAGTAAAGAAAGCGGTTGCTAAACGAAGTTATAGCCGTTTCTTCCAGCAAACCCATAGTTTTTTAAGATCCTGTTTGTTTTTAACGCGGCTAAAAGTAAAGTACCAGCGAAGAAAAGAGATTTGTTGAATTGCC
>JAHJAY010000005.1 GCA_018813815.1 Patescibacteria group bacterium
AAGGCAATTCAACAAATCTCTTTTCTTCGCTGGTACTTTACTTTTAGCCGCGTTAAAAACAAACAGGATCTTAAAAAACTATGGGTTTGCTGGAAGAAACGGCTATAACTTCGTTTAGCAACCGCTTTCTTTACTTAAACTGAATTATGTCACCAGGTTCACCAGATAAATTATGGTCACAGCTGCAGGCATCAGGTTTACCGAGGCCAATTTCTGGTACCGGAATGGATGCTTTATTGGATGAGATAGCGCTAGAAAGAAGGCCTGAGCATAAAGAAAAACCGCCAAGGTTGTTAGAAATATTAACACATGTTTGGAGTGGTGACGGCGGGTTGGCACAACAAGCAGTAGTAGTGTCATTATTAGGACAGGCTTTGCGTGATGGGGTGGAAAGTTTTCCCTATGGTGAGTATTCTAATGCACTTGAATATTTAATGCTCATAGGAGGAGCTTCAAATTTATTAATTTGCACATTGGCACTTGAGGCAGATCAAATTTTACCTGAAGAGTGGGAGCGCACTAATTTGCTAAGCCCAGATGATAAAAGTTTATTAAGTAAAAAACGCTATGATTTAGACAAACAGTGGGCAAAATTATTAATAAAAGGCGGGCATTCATTACAAAAAAAAGTCAGCCAGCGGCGGAGATTTGAGAGAGAAGCTGGTGGTTATGAAAGAGTGTTTTCTGAAACAGAGCTTGAGTTGTTGTTTAATTTTCACTTATCAAAACTTGAGACAATGTATTGGTTTGTGAGTAGATTGTTGGATTATAACCGATCGCTATTTCCCAATCCCCAAATGCTTATGAATTATCTTCCGAAAGAATATAGAGGGAGCCCAGAGTTAAAAGCATGGTGGAATAGAAATGTAGGAGAATATTTGCCGTATTTACAAGTAAAAGATGATCAAGAAATTCCTAATTTAGGTCAAATAATGAGTACAGCTAGAAAAACAATTAAAAGGTATGAAAAACTAAGAGATTTCCCCAATCCGCTTCAGTAAATATTCCCGGTCGTTTTTGGCCGCATCATCCATAACCTCGTCAAAAAGTTTTTCTAAAACCTGGCCAATTTTAGGCCCGGATTTGATTTTTAAAACTTTCATGACATCATGACCGCTGATTTTTAGATCAGAAATTTGCATGGGCGTATAAAGCACTTGGCCGATCCGTTCCTGCAATTCGCGCAACCGCCAGGAAGTGGCTTTGCTACCACCGCCCAAGCGATCGCCAATCCGCAACATCATCATCTGATTAATGTTTTCCCGTCCAACCCGGCGGATAAAACGGCGAATTGCTTTATCCGTCATTTTCGGTTCATAAGCAAACATGTGCCAGCGAACCAAAAGCCATAATAATTCTTTTTGTTTTTTGGATAAACGTAGCCTGTCGGCAATTTTTTTGGCCATCCGGGCACCAACCACTTCATGATTATAAAAAGTAATCGTGCCTTTTTGCCGCTGAAAAACTGTAGGCTTGCCTACATCATGCAGTAAAACCGCCAAGCGGACAATCGGATCCCGGCTCGGGCATTCCTGTAATGAATCCAAGCTGTGATCCCAAACATCTTTGGTGTGGTGGCCGGCCTGGGTCACGCCCCGCATCGCCAATAATTCCGGTAAAATCTCTTGTAAAAGTCCGCTGGAAGACATCAGCATAATCCCTTGTTTAGGATAGTCAGAGACTAAAAGTTTTAAGAACTCATCCCGGATCCGTTCTGAGGCAATTTGTTTAATCAGTTCAGCATTGGTGTTAATTGCGGCTAAAGTTTTTTCTTCAATCCCAAAACCTAATTGAGCGCCGATCCGAATTGCCCGCATCATCCGCAGTCCGTCTTCAGAAAAACGCGTATTCGGGTTGCCAACTGCCCGGATCAAACGTTTTTTTAAATCCTCCTGTCCCTCATAAGGATCTACTATCTGATAATTTTGCATTTTTAATTTTGCATTTTTAATTTTTAAGGCCATGGCATTGACAGTAAAATCCCGCCTGGCCAAATCCTCTTCCAAATTCTTACCCCAAACAACTTTATCCGGCCGGCGCCGGTCTGAATAACCACTTTCACTCCGAAAGGTGGTGATTTCAAAAACGGCCTCATCCTCAGTTGTTTTATCTTTTAACTTAAATTGCTTTTTTAAATGTTCACCCGTTACGCCAACTGTGCCAAAAACATTGTCATAAAAAGCCTCAGGAAAAAGCTTAATAATTTCTTCAGGTTGAGCATCAGTGGTAAAATCCCAGTCATAAAGTTCTTTATCCATTAAAAGGTCACGAATCGCGCCGCCAACCACATAGGCTTGGAACCCGGCCTTAGTCAGGGTGGTTAAAATTTTTAACACTACTTCGGGAAGGTCTAAATTCATGTTACTATTAGTATACGATGACTGATTGGAAAATCCAAAAACGAATTACGGCCAAGCCGAGTAAAAAACGCTATCAAGCGATTGTTGACTACCTATTTTCCAGCCGGGGTTTGAAAACTCCGGCGGCGATTAAGGAGTTTCAACAACCCATTGATCCGCTTCAGTTAACCCTTCAGCAAGTCGGTATTAAACCTGCTTCAGTTAAAAAAAGCTTGATTCGGGTTAGGCAAGCTATTAAAGATAAACAACCGATTTTTATTTATGGCGACTATGATGCTGACGGCGTTTGTGCCACTGCAATCATGTGGGAAGCGCTTTATGCTTTAGGCGCCCAAGTTTTGCCTTTTATGCCTCATCGGGAAAAACACGGCTATGGTTTAAAACCGGCCGGCATTGATGACATTCTTTCTCAATCATCAATCATTAAACCATTAATCATTACTGTTGATAATGGAATTGTCGCTCACCAAGCAGTTGATTATGCCGGAAAACAAGGCGTCGAAGTAATTATTACCGATCACCACCAGCCAACCGAAAAATTACCCAAAGCCAGCGGGATTGTTCATACAACCCAATTATCCGGCGCTGGTGTGGCTTGGTTTTTTAGCCGTGAACTGCTTAAAAAAACTCAACCACGCCTGATAAATTCTTTACTAGACATGATGGTGATTGGCACTGTGGCTGATATGATGCCTTTAATTGGCGTTAACCGTTCTTTAGTTAAATTTGGCTTAGAGCAATTGGTTAAAACCAAGCGCTTCGGTTTGCAAATCTTGCTCAAAAATGCCGGCTTAACCGGCCAGCCGCTGAGTACTTATCACCTTAATTTTATGCTTGCTCCGCGCATCAATGCCACCGGCCGATTGGGCCATGCTTTAGATTCTTTGCGATTAATGTGCACCAAAGATCATCAGCGGGCTTTGGCTTTAGCTGATAAATTAGGGGAAATTAACCGTCAGCGGCAAGATTTGACTCAAACAGCTTTGGATCATGCGCTTAATAAAAGTTCGCGTCAGATGACGGGCCAGAAATTAATTTTTGTGGCTGATTCTTCTTATCATCAGGGCATTATTGGTTTAGTGGCCGGTAAGTTAAGTGAAAAATATTCCCGGCCGGCGATTGTTATCAGTCAGGATAAGCCTTTTTCCCGCGGTTCGGCCCGGTCAGTCAAGAAAATTAATCTAATTAAAATTTTGCGGCAATTTAAAGATTTGTTTGTTGATTTAGGCGGTCATCCTATGGCAGCCGGGTTTACTATTGAAAACAAAAAATTAGCTTTATTCAAAAAAAAGATTCTCGCTTATGCTAACCGGCACTTTGAGCTCAAAGATTTACAGCCGAGTTTAACCATTGACTGTCAAATAGAACTGACTGATATTAGCCAACAGCTTTACCGGACAATTGATACTTTTGCACCTTTTGGTATTGGCAACCCTCGGCCATTATTTTGTTCGCAAGCAGTTAAAGTCGGCCGAATCCGGGCAGTTGGTTCAGAAAACAAACACCTTAAATTACAGTTTCACGCGCCAAAGTCCCTCCTCCGAGGTGGCCGGATGGACTCCTCGGATGGTGGGACAACATTCGATGCCATCGCCTTTAATTTAGGCCATTTGGCTGATCAGCTTCAACCCGGACAGTTGATTGATGTGGCTTATACTATTGACGAAAATTTCTACAATGGCCGTCGCTCGCTACAAATGAAAGTGGTGGCTGTCAAAGTTTAAAGTTACTACTCTTGTATCAATGGAATATTGTATGAGATTGCGCTTAGATTTATAACCCGGCAACCATAAACTACAAATAACTTGTCTTGTTTCAGTTTCCTCTATTTGAGTTTTTGTTCTTCCAGCAGATGATTCAATGTGTGTTTCTGGAGGAAATTTCACGACACCATCATTGTCAAATGCTGCCAGAGCCTGTATAAGTTCTCGAAAGGCTTGAGTCAGTTTTTCCTGTGGCACAAAGTCTGACCTGGTTAAAAGTTGATAATTAGGCAAAACGATGGTTTCAAATATAATTTGTAAACGATTCTCTTTTTCAATATTAGCCAAAGGGCGGCCACCTGTTGGATGAAATTCCCACATTGGTGTTGTTATCCCGTAAGCACCTAGTTCACCTGTTGGTTTTTCTAACATTTTTTCCCCATAAAAAATCCCCGAAGTTATTCGGGGTTGGTTTTTTTTCTAAATTTCTAAATTTCTAAATTTCTAAATCTCCTAAAATCCCACCAACCCCATCTCCGCGCCAGAGGCGAATAAAAAAATGGACTTGAAGGATTCTAATTTGAGCCATAACCTTTTATTTTAACCATGCAGTTTCTCTTGTCAAGCGGCAACTTTGCCAGTAAAATTAGGGAAGCTTTATTATGCAGCGAACTTTAGCAGTAGAAACAAGCAAAAAAATCGGCCAGCCGGTTCTTCTTCAGGGCTGGGTTAACAAGCGCCGCGACCACGGCCAGATTATTTTTATTGATCTCCGCGACCGTTCCGGTATTGTTCAAGTGGTTTGTTCTAAAAAAATTGCCGGTGACTGGCGCAGTGAATATGTTATTGAAGTTAGCGGGGAAGTAAAAAAGCGCTCTGCGCAAAACATTAATCCGGATATAGTCACTGGTCAAGTGGAAGTAGCGGCTCAAGAAATTAAAGTTTTAGCTAAAGCCGAAACGCCGCCGTTTGAAATTAATGCTGATGGCCGGGATGTTGAAGAATTGGTCCGTTTAAAATATCGTTATTTGGATTTGCGCCGGACGCGAATGACCAGGAATCTTCGGCTCAGAAGCGATTTTGTGAATCACTGCCGCCAATATTTGTTTCAAAACGAATTTGTGGAAATCGAAACTCCCTTATTAACCAAATCAACTCCGGAGGGCGCTCGGGATTTTATTGTTCCTGCCCGGCTTCAGCCCGGCAAGTTTTATGCTTTGCCCCAAAGTCCACAACAGTATAAACAACTACTTATGGTGGCTGGTTTTGAACGTTATTTCCAGATTGCCCGTTGTTTGCGCGACGAAGATCTCCGGGCTGACCGCGGCTTTGAACATACCCAGCTGGACATGGAAATGTCTTTTGTCCAGCGGCAGGATGTTATGGCCATGGCTGAAGCGATGTTTACCACAGTTTTTGAGGCCATGGGGGCAACCATTAAACAAAAACCTTTTCCGGTTTTTACTTATAAAGAAGTGCTGGCTAAATTTGAGGCGGACAAGTTTGATTTGCGGACCAAAGCAGAAAAAGAGCAATCTGGCGTGCTTGCTTTTGCCTGGGTAGTTGATTTCCCCTTTTTTGAAAAAAACAAACAGGGTAATTGGACCTTTACCCATAATCCTTTTTCCGATCCAATGCCTCAACATAAAGAAAAACTTTTAAACGGCGAAATCAGCAGTATTTTAACCAGTCAGTATGATTTGGTTTGTAATGGTTATGAAGTTGGCGGCGGCAGTATCCGGGCAAATGACGCTAAAATTTTAAGCAAAGTTTTTGAGATTCTTGGTTATTCTAAAACAGTAATGCAAGAACAGTTTGGCCACATGCTGGAAGCTTTTAAATACGGCGTTCCGCCCCATGGTGGTATTGCGCCGGGAATTGACCGGTTGATGATGGTATTTTTAAACGAGGTTTCCATGAAAGAAGTGGTTGCTTTCCCTCAGACTTCATCCGGCCAAACCGCCGTCATGACCGCGCCTTCATCAGTCAGCCAGGAGCAATTAAAAGAGCTGGGAATTAAAATTCTTAAAAAATAATGGTTGTCAGTTGACAACTAGTACCGGATTTAGTACTATTATTTTGGAGGTGAAAATATGACCAATTTACCCACTGTGCTTCCGGCCAGTCAGGCCCGGAGCAATTTTTATACCATGCTTGATGAAGTAGAAAACAAATTTAAACGCTTCACGGTTACTTTAAGAGGCAAGGCTAAAGCGGTGATGATGAATCCGGAGGAAGTTGCTGCTTGGGAGGAGACGATGGATATAATGAGCAATAAAAAATTAGTTGCTCAGATTGTTAAAAGTGAAGCTGAAATGAAAGCTGGTAAGGTTGTTTCTGAAAAAGAATTATTAAAAGAACTAAATATTAACCCTGAAGATCTTGAATAAATGTTAGTTCAATATTCCGATACTGCCAGAAAACAATTAAAAAAACTTCCCCAAAATAAACAAATTAAGATTTTAAAAAAAATCAAAGAACTGAAAAATAACCCTTATGCCGGCAAGAAGTTGATTGGGGGGTTTAAAAAAAAGCGCTGCTTGAGAACATGGCCTTATCGGATTATTTATCAATATTTTTCTCTAGAGAGGCGGCTTTTTATTAATCTTGTTGAACACCGCCAGAGTGCTTATAAATGATGCCAAATTTTTTTAATCATCCGTTGCGTTGTTTATTTTTATTTTTTCTTTGTTTTCTGCCATGTTCTAATGCTTATTTGACCACTCAGGTTCAGGCTCAAAGACCGCCTGTGCGTCAGCTGGAAGCACCGGAATTAAAACTTGAACGCTATCCGCTTAACCAAACCAACAAAACAGCGCCTTATTTAAGCGCTTATTCGGCGATCGTGGTTGACGGTTTATCAAAAACAGTGATGTTTTCCAAGAATCCTGATGTGCGTTTGCGGCCGGCCTCAACCACTAAAATAATGACCGCTTTAGTGGCTTTAGACCATTACTCGTTAAATAAAGTGATTATTTTGGATGAAGTCGAGGAAATTGGCCAGCAGATGGGCTTGGAAGAAGGTGAACAGTTAACCATTGAAAGCCTGCTCTATGGTTTATTGGTTAAATCCGGCAATGATGCCGCTTTTGCCCTGGCTCAATACTATGACGGTGGGCCACCGGCTTTTATTAATGCCATGAACCAAAAAGCCCAAGTGTTTAATTTAAACAACACTCAATTTAAAAACCCCTCCGGTATTGATCAGTTTGATCACTACAGTACGGTTCGCGATTTGGCTTTGTTAACGGCAGAAGCCTTAAAAAGCCCGGTTTTTACCGAAATAGTTTCTACTGCCGGGGTGACAATAGGTGATATAGAAGAAAAAAATTTCCATGAACTGGAAAATGTTAACCAGCTTTTGGGAAAGATTCCCGGACTTAAAGGGGTAAAAACCGGCTGGACCGCATTAGCCGGCGAATGTTTAGTTACTATGGTTGAACGCAATGACCGGCAAATTATCACTGTTTTACTTAAAAGCGAAGATCGTTTTGGTGAAACCGAAAAACTGATTGATTGGGTGTTTGCCAATTTTGAATGGGTTGAAATCAAAGAATTAGAAATTAGTAATTAAAAATTAGTAATTTATTTTTCCACCCACTGATCATCAATTGCACTTACATAGGCGACAAAGCCATTGTCGCCCTCAAAAATATAGACTGGCTGAAGATATTGCTGTGGTTCAGCTGAATCAAAATAGGCCAGGGAAATTTTTCTAATAGTAATGATTTGTTGGTT
Organism: Patescibacteria group bacterium; assembly: GCA_018813815.1. Classification (GTDB taxonomy): domain Bacteria; phylum Patescibacteriota; class Microgenomatia; order UBA1400; family JAHJAY01; genus JAHJAY01. The sequence continues at coordinate 7,802 of JAHJAY010000005.1, forward strand.
ATTGCCTTTTGTGGCCACAAAAGCTTCACGGGTTTGCAGCTCCCGATAAGCCTGGCTGGATTTTTTTAAAGGATAAGTAGCCAAATTTTCATAATCAACCGGGAAATAGTGATAAGATAATTTAACTACTCGTTTATGTCTTTCTTTTGAACCTGAAAAAAGCAAATAAACCATGCCTTCTTCAGCTGAAGGAGTGACAATCGGAACTTCACTGGTGTTTTTACGGAAAAAATCCACCCGGACAAAATGGGCTTCAGACAAGGAAACGGCCTTAACCAGTTCTTTATCGACTATTTTCCAATAGCTGACTTTAGCTTGTCCCAACTGAAGATCCTCGGTTAGTATTTCTGCTTGTTGGAGAAAGTTTTTAGCCTCACTGATAGCTTGTTCTTGACCGGGCAAATTGGGAGCTAAGAGTATTTCCGGATCAGAGCGCCAATCATACTCCATTTCTATTTCACCGGTAATGATATTCATGGTTAAATAGGTTTTAATGTCCTTTTTTTCCCAGCGGTAATGTTTGGCATCAAGCATGATTGGTTCACTCTCAAAGTCCAGTTTAGACACTTGCTTATTGGCTCGTTCTAAAGCCAAAAGGTTGGGTCGGAGATAAGGCATAAAATAAACCGCATTGCGATCACCCAGATCCGGAGTTGTACCACTAACGGTTTGCAGTTTATAAGTCAATTCTAATGGCGTTTGTTGAGGGAATTTAATTGCCGGTAATTTGCCAAAAGCAACTGTTGGCGGTGCCGGCGGTGCCGGATTTCTGAGCCGATACCATTCTTGACCCAGTTGCCAAATACCCCTGACTAGAATTAAGACAATTAAACCAATTCCGCCGAATTTGATCACTTTTCGGGTAACTTGGGCAGTTTCTGTTAAGCTTCCCATATTATTTCAGTATACTTAACTTAGCTTTAAAGATAAAGCTTTAGATGATAAAATTCAAACTATGGTTAGAGTCCGCATTGCTCCGACACCATCAGGTAAACTGCACTTAGGTACGGCCCACACGGCTTTGTTTAATTATTTGTTTGCCAAGCATCACCAGGGGAGTTTTATTTTAAGAATTGATGATTCTGACCCTAAGCGTACTGATCAAGCCTGCGAAAGGGATATTGTTGACTCTTTGCGCTGGTTGGGTCTTGATTGGGATGAGGGTGTTGAAGTTGGCGGCGACTATGGTCCTTACCGGCAAAGTGAGCGCATGGATCGGTATTGGCCTTATGTAGAAAAACTGTTAGCCAGTGATCAAGCTTATTATTGTTATTGCACGCCGGAGGAATTAGCCAAAGAGCGGGATGAGATGCGAGCCAAAAAACTTGCTCCTAAATATTCCGGCCATTGCCGTGATTTGACTAAACCGCAAATAACCGAATATCGGCAACAAGGACGTCAGCCGGTCGTGCGGCTTAGAGTTCCGGATAAAAAAGTTTTTTTTGTTGATCCGGCCCGAGGAAAAATTGAAGTTGATGCTCGGGGTTTTGGCGATTTTGTCATTGCCCGCAGTGATCGGACCGCCCTCTTGGTTTTAGCCAGTACAATTGACGATATTGAGATGAAGATTAGCCACACGATTCGCGGTGAAGATTATATTAATTTTGTTCCCCGTCAATTATTGCTTTTTGAGGCCTTAGGAATAAAACCGCCAATTTTTGCCCACCTGCCTTTTGTGTATGCGGCTGATGGTTCAAAGTTAAGTAAGCGGCATGGTGCGGTGGCGGTTTCTGATTATCGCCAGCTGGGTTATTTACCTGAGGCAGTTTTTAATTATTTACTTTTATTAGGCTGGTCGCCGGGCGAAGATGAAGAAATCATCAGTAAACAAGAAGCGATTAAACGCTTTAAATTAGAGCAAGTTAACACCAATGCCCACCGGTTTGATATAAAAAAACTTAATTGGATTAATGGAGTTTATATTCGTCAAAAATCAGACAAAGAATTAGCCGAATTGATTAAGCCATATATAAATTCAAAATTAAAAAAACAAAATGTAAAATTATTAAAGATTGCGTCGCTGATCAAAGAGCGGATTACTACTTTAGCCGAAGCCAAACCAATGACCGATTTTTTTGTGGCGATTGGGGAGTACGATAAGCAGCTTTTACTCCATAAAAAAGCCGACTTTAATTTATTAAAGCAACAACTTCAAATGACTAAAGAGGTGCTTGGGGCAATTGATTGGCAATTGGCAACAATTACTCAAGCTCTGGAAGATCTTTGCCAAACAAACCAATGGCATAAGGGCCAGTTTTTCATGGCTTTACGTGTGGCCATTACCGGCAAAACCGTCACCCCGCCTTTATTTGAAAGCCTGGAAATTTTGGGCAAAGAAGAAACTTTAAAAAGACTCGATACAGCATCAGAAATAGTAAGATAATAATTTACTTAAAAAATATGATAACGAGCTTTTTATTTTGCTTCAGCGTGTTTGAATCCGGAACGGCTGCCCCTGATCATTATAGATTTTATCTCCGGAAACAATCTCCAAAAAATAAACCTTATTTGATTCAAGGTTAAAAGCAGTCACTTGGTGGTTTTTGATCATTGTCCCGCTTTGTTTATCGGTAAAAGCGTGTTTTAAATTGTCAGCCGCTAAGCCAGTTTTAATGGCTCCTGCGGTTGATGCTTCGGTTTGCCAAACAATTGTAAAGCCTTGATTGGTTATTTGGGTTACCCGGACATTTTTTGGATTGGTTTCAGGCGCGGCTTGGGTTCTTAAGCGAGTCGGTTGCTGGTTTAGCCACACGCCGTAAGGCACTGAGCTGGCCATGCCCAAAAGCAGAATAAGACTCAAAAGGCGGCCAAAATAATTAGGTTTTTTTACTACAAAAATAATGATAATGCCGATAAGTAAAACTGCTAATATAAAAATACCCGTGCCCAAAAAGTAATACTGCCATAATTGACCGGAAGTTAAAGCGGCTGTTTTGACTGATAAACTGGCATCCGGTGCTTCGGCTATTTTAGCCAGGACTTCACCTTCGCGCAGGAGCCGGCCAATTGCTTCTTCCTGACTGGCTACAAAAGTAGAAAAAAAACTCATCAGTTAGATTTTAGCACTTTGACCGGCCAGGTAGCCAGTGCTGAAAGCCTTTTGTAAATTAAAACCGCCGGTTGGTCCATCCAGGGCAATAATCTCGCCGGCGAAAAACAAGCCGGGGACTAATTTTGATTCCATGGTGCGCGAGTCAATTTGGGAGACATCCACCCCGCCGCTGGTAACAATGGCGGTTTCTATTGGAGCCACCTGATGAATTTCAAAAGAAAAGCTTTTTAAGAATTGTCTTAGCCGCAGAACTTCTTGTTTTGTTAAACTGCCGTTTTTCCGGTGTTGTTCAATAGCGGTTTTTTCAATCGCCAAGTTAATTAATAATTTGGGTAATAAAGTTTTTAATAAGCTTTGGTATTCTTTTTTAGGCGCTTTTTTGATTTCCCGATAGATTCGTTGTTTAAGAATTTTTTCATTTAGCGCCGGTTTTAAATCAATAGCCGCCACAATTTGCTTACCTTGTTTAATGGCTTGAAAAACCTGCTTACTGCTTTTTAAAACAATCGGCCCGGAAATGCCTTGATGGGTAAAAAGCATTTCACCAAAAAAACTCACCAGTTTTGTTTGCTCGGCCGAAATGTTTAATTGGACATTTTTTAAAGACAACCCGGCTAACGAGCGAATTTCCGGGTTTCTTACAATTAATGCCGCTAAAGCCGGCTGCAGGGGTGCAATTTTATGCCCCAGCTTTTTGGCTAAAAAATAGCCGTCGCCGGTTGAACCAGTGGCCGGATAAGATTTTCCGCCTGTAGCCAAAACCACTTTCTTAGCCAAAACGACTTCTTTGTCCTGTGAGCTGATTTTAAAAAGGTTTGTTTGGCTGGTTAACTTCTTAACGCTAAAGTTATAAACAATAGTTACTTTTTTTCTGGCAAGTTCTTGTTTTAAGCAATTAAGAATGGTGCCGGCTTGATCATTTTCCGGAAAAACCCGACCACCGCGCTCAACCTTGGTTTTTATTCCCCGATTGGACAAAAAACTAATTAAGTCCTGATTGGAAAATTTAGTTAAGGCACTATAAAGAAAACGACCTTTTTGACCAAACTGATCGATAAATTCCGGGATTTCTTTAATATTGGTAAGGTTACAACGGCCTTTACCGGTCAGAAGGAATTTTTGTCCTAAAGCTTGGTTTTTTTCAATTAAGCAAACTTTTTTACCTGCTGCAATGGCCGCCATCATACCGGCTGGACCACCGCCAATCACAGCCAGTTCAAAAAGTCTTTTCATTAATATTGTTTTGTTTAAGATTTACTGCCGAGAAAATGAATCTCTGGGTTTTTGAGGTCTAGCCTCATTAACTACTATGGCTCTGCCTTGAAAATCTTTACCATTAAACATTTCAACTGCTTTTTTAGCCTCTTCGTCACTGCTCATTTCTACAAAGCCAAATCCTTTGGATCTGCCTGATTGCCTATCAGTAATTACTACGGCACTAACAACCGTACCGGCTTGAGTAAATGCTTCCCCAATTTGATCACCGGTAGTATTGTAATCTAAGTTGCCAACATAAATTTTGCTGCTCACTATCTTCACCTCCTATCAAAAACGTATGGAAAACTTCTTTGAAGACAAAAAAGAGCCCAAACGAAATATTATAAAATTACAATTCTGATTATAGCAGTAAAATTTTCTTTGGCAAGAGGAAGGAGATGTTTCTATAAATTTTTATCTCTATTTACCAACACATGATCCATCTTTATAGAATCCGGTCTTTCTAAGATAAAAATAATAATCTTGGCTATCTCTGCTGGATCCATGAATTTTGAGGTGTCTTGGTCTAGGCCTGACTTTGAAAACAGCCGAGTATTCATTCCTCCGGGGTAAAAGCCGAGAATGTTGATATTGCTTTTTTCAGCATCAATCTCTTTTTTCAAGGCGTGGGTAAAACCGGTCACTCCATGTTTACTGGCTATGTAAACTGATTCATTGGGGTGACCCCCCGTCATTAATCCCGAGGTGGAAGAAATATTAATAATTGTGCCGGAATTTTTCTTTTTCATTTTCGGCAAAATTGCTCGTGTCATGTAAATAGTTCCCAACAGGTTAACCTCAACAATATCTTTAATATTTTGAGGGTCATGAATTTCTAAAGGTTGATAGGCAATTATTCCGGCGCAGTTAATTAAAATATCGATATTTTTAGTTTTTTTTACCGCTTGTTCTATTTGGCTAAAATCTTGCAAGTTGCAGGTTAGGGTTGAAACTAAAGAAGACTTTAATTTTTTCTTTGCCGCTTTAACTTTTTTTCCGTCTTTTCCTAAAATTATTACCTTGCACTTATTTTTCACCAGCTGTTTTACAATCTCAAAACCAAGACCAGAATTTCCGCCGGTAACAAGAGCTGTTTTATTTTTTAAATTCATACATACTTTCTCTAATATTTTACCACACAGGTGAATTCTAATCAGGATCCGAACACTTTTAATAATTTTAACTCATTTTTAAATGCCCCGTATTCTAGCTACTCCTGCAACCCCTAGCGATTAAGGTGTTCGGTAAAAACCTCCATGGGTGTTTTGAATTTTAGTCTTTTTCTTGGCCGGTTGTTTAGTTCGCATTCTACGTCTTTTAATTCTTCTTCGCTGATT